>JBCCMA010000003.1:0-62716 GCA_039026595.1 Pseudomonadota bacterium | reverse complement strand
GTTCTCACATGCGACAGCTACCCGCGCGAGGTGGAAGGGCTTGAGGAACGGCTAAGATCCCGGTTTGGCTGGGGCATCACAGTAGCTATTGAGCCGCCGGAGCTCGAAACCAGCGTCGCCATTCTCAAACGCAAAGGCCTGTCGATGGGCGTTGCGCTCGATGACGATGTGGCGTTTTTCATTGCAAGACTGGTCCGCTCCAACGTGCGAGAGCTCGAGGGTGCGCTAACAAGACTGATCGCAGGCGCCAACTTCCGGGGCGCACCCATCACGGTCGACGTCACGCGCGAAATCCTCCACGACTTCGTACAACGTCGGGACCGCCTGGTCAGCGTCGACAACATCAAGAAAACGGTGGTCGAGTACTTCAAGATCCGTTTGAGTGATCTCCAGTCGGCCAGTCGGCGACGCGCAATCACGCGTCCTCGGCAGATGGCCATGGCCCTGTCCAAAGAACTCACCAACCACAGCCTGCCGGAAATCGGCGAGGCGTTCGGCGGCCGCGACCATACGACCGTGATGCACGCGTGCCGTAAAATCAAGGAGTTACGGTCGACCAACTCCTCTGTGGAAGAAGACTATAACAACCTGTTGAGAAAGCTGGATGGTTAGTGTGGATAAGCTGTGGACAACATCGGCATGCCATTTCATGCAGAGGTTTTCCACAGGCTGTACACCGGGTTGATCAACCGGTTACACGCGCAAATTCTGAGTTTAAGAAATTGATTTTATTATATTTTTAGTTTTTTTCCACCGCTGCCTTCGAGCCCAACAACAACAACAATTCTTAATTAATATTTTATAAATCTTGTTAATAGGACACGCCCGAATGAAATTTCGAGTCTCGAGAGAAAATCTGTTAACGCCACTGCAGGCCATCGTGGGCGTGGTAGAGAGACGCCAAACCATGCCGATTCTGGCGAACTTCCTGTTGGTGGCTGAAGGTGAGTCGTTGACCGTGACTGCCACAGATCTTGAAGTCGAGCTCATGGCGACTGGCGGGGCCGAGATACTTGAAGAGGGCACCGTCACAGTGCCGGGTCGGAAGTTTCTGGATATATGCCGAGCGTTGCCGGAGGGCACGCCTGTCACTGTCACGTTAAAAGGCGATCGTGTAACGGTCACGGCAGCTCGCAGCCGCTTTACGCTATCAACGCTCCCGGCGGACGAATTCCCAACGGTGGACAACATTGGTGCGCAGCAAACGCTCACGTTGCCTCAGTCTGAATTAAAACGACTGCTTGAAAAGACGCAGTTCGCGATGGCCAATCAGGATGTCCGCTACTACCTCAACGGTTTGCTTCTCGAGGTGGGCAACAAACGCATTCGCTCCGTCGCGACCGACGGGCATCGCCTGGCGCTCTGCGATGTGGAGCTCGAACACGGTGGCAACGCGCAGCAGCAGGTGATTATTCCAAGGAAGGGCGTGCTGGAGCTTTATCGGATGCTGTCGGATGACGGGCCCGATATTCGTATGTCGATTGGCAGTAACCATGCGCGCGTGGAGATCGCGTCACTGCGTTTCACTTCCAAGCTTGTCGACGGCCGATTCCCGGAGTACGAGCGCGTGATACCCAAATCGCAAAATGAGGGCCTGAAGGCGGAGCGCGACGCCTTGCGTAAGGCGCTGCAACGCACAGCGATCCTGTCAAACGAGAAATACCGTGGTATCCGGCTGGAACTCAAAGACACGACCTTGCTGATTCAGGCGCATAACCCCGAGCAAGAGGAAGCGGAAGAACAGCTGGAAGTGGAGTACGTGGGCAGTGGCGTTGAGATTGGCTTTAACGTCAACTATTTATTGGATGCGTTGGGGGCCCTTGAACACGATCAAGTGGAAATGCAGGTAACGGATGCGAATAGCAGCTGCATCATCCGGGACCCCGGCGAAACGCGGTGTACTTACGTTGTTATGCCAATGCGGCTGTAGGCATCGACAAGGGAGCGGCCGTTGCTAACGACGGCCGCCATCCATGATTTCCGGTGTTTGCAGCAGGTCGATGTAGCCTGTCATCCCGCTTTCAATCTGATCGTTGGTCCCAACGGTAGCGGGAAAACCAGTTTTCTTGAGAGTCTTTATTTCCTGGGGCGCGGGCGATCATTCCGATCGACGCGCACGCGTGGGCTTGTGCGAGACGGTGAGCGAAGGTTTGTCGTGCGTTGCGATATCGATGGTGCACCTAACTCACTCGGGGTTGAGGGCGGTGGGGACGCGCTTCGGATCCGTGTCGATGGTCATGTGGCGGGTAAAATTGAGGCGTTGATCCGCGCCTTGCCGATTCAGGTGATCGAACCCGGAATCCACCGTCTGGTTGAGTCAGGTCCAAGCCAGCGGCGGGCGTTTCTCGATTGGGGTGTGTTCCACGTGAAACATACGTTTCTCGAGGAGTGGCGGCGTTATCAAAGAGCGCTTCGTCAGAGGAATGCCGTACTGAGGCAAGGCGGGCAACGCCGTGAGGCGGCGGTGTGGGAAGATGCGCTTGTGGCCGCTGGGGAGGCCGTCGATCAGTGTCGGGCGACCTATCTTGCCGACCTGATGCCGGAGTTTCAGAAAATCGTCGCCCGACTGCTCGACGTGCCGGCGGCAGTGGTTTATTCCCGCGGCTGGTCCGACGAATCGGGGCTGCGGGATGCCATTAACGAATCCTGGGATCGAGATGCCCGATTACACATGACGCACGTTGGACCGCAGCGCGCGGACCTGAAACTTCGCTTTTCAGATCGTATGGCCCGTGATCGCGTTTCCCGCGGCCAGCAAAAACTGCTGGCTGCGGCACTTGTGCTTGCGCAGGTTTCGCTTGTGGAAAAAGCGGGTAAGCGGTCGCCCGTGCTGCTCCTTGATGACCCGGCCGCCGAACTGGATCAAAAGAGCTTGGGTCGTCTACTGAGCGTCACGGCCGAGTTGCCGGTTCAACGCTTTGTCACAGCGCTGGACGCAGCTGTCCTGCCTGATCGACCGGTCGGTCACGTGTTCCACGTGGAACAAGGGAAAGTCGAATTGATGATATAATTCGCGGTCAAGTCACAGGATACGTGCATGGCCGATAACGACGATTACAACTCCAGTAATATCAAGGTTCTCAAGGGGCTGGAAGCGGTCCGAAAGCGACCCGGCATGTACATCGGAGATACGGACGACGGAACCGGTCTCCATCATATGGTCTTCGAGGTTGTCGACAATTCCATCGACGAAGCATTAGCGGGTTACTGCAATCAGGTAACGGTCACTATCCACGCCGATGAGTCGGTCAGCGTCAGTGATGACGGTCGTGGAATACCGGTGGACGTGCACGAGGAAGAGAACCGATCGGCCGCCGAAGTGATCATGACCGTCTTGCACGCTGGCGGTAAGTTCGATGACAACAGCTATAAGGTGTCCGGCGGGCTACATGGCGTCGGTGTTTCTGTTGTGAACGCGCTGTCCTCCCATCTTGAGCTGACCATTCGTCGCGACGGTAAACGGCATTTCCAGACCTATCAGAACGGAGAGCCTACGGCACCGCTCAAGGTGATCGGAAATGCCACAAGCACCGGCACGACCATCCAGTTCAAGCCCAGTGCAGACACTTTTTCTAATATTTCCTTTGATTATCAGGTACTTGCGAAGCGTCTGAGGGAGCTCTCGTTCCTCAATAGCGGTGTCCGTATCGAGCTCATTGACGAGCGTGATGAGCAGCGAGACCTGTTTGAATACGAAGGCGGTATTCGAGCCTTTGTTGAACACCTGAATCGCAATAAGACTGTCATTCAGGAACCTGTTATCCACTTTATTACCACCAAGGATGATGTTCAGGTGGAAGTGGCGGCCCAGTGGAACGACTCTTATCAGGAAAATGTGGCGTGCTACACCAACAACATTCCGCAGCGTGACGGGGGCACACACCTCGCCGGTTTCCGGAGCGCGCTGACCCGAACGCTAAACAACTATATTGAGAGTGAGGGTCTCGCCAAGAAAGAAAAAGTCTCAATGACGGGCGACGACTGTCGTGAGGGTCTCACCGCTGTCCTGTCCGTGAAAGTACCGGATCCGAAATTTTCCTCGCAGACCAAGGAAAAACTGGTCTCCTCCGAGGTGAAAGGCATTGTGGAGTCCGCGACTGCCGAGCATCTGCAGGATTTTCTGCTGGAACACCCGGCGCCGGCTAAAGCGATCGTGGGAAAGATCGTGGACGCGGCGCGCGCCCGCGAAGCCGCCCGCAAAGCGCGGGAGATGACGCGTCGGAAAGGTGCGCTCGATATTGCAGGTTTGCCGGGCAAGCTGGCGGATTGTCAGGAGAAGGACCCGGCCAAGTCCGAGCTCTTCCTGGTTGAGGGCGATTCAGCCGGTGGGTCGGCAAAGCAGGGTCGTGATCGACGCACGCAGGCGATCTTGCCGTTGCGCGGAAAAATCCTGAACGTTGAAAAAGCCCGCTTCGACAAGATGCTTTCATCCCAGGAAGTTGGCACCCTGATTACGGCGCTTGGCTGTGGCATCGGTCGCGACGATTTTGATCCGGACAAGCTGCGTTATCACAGCATCATCATCATGACGGACGCGGATGTCGACGGGTCGCATATTCGTACGTTGTTGCTGACGTTCTTCTATCGACAAATGCCGGAGCTGATCGAGCGTGGTCATATCTTTATCGCGCAGCCACCGCTGTACAAAATCAAAAAAGGCAAGCAGGAGCGCTACGCAAAAGACGACGATCAACTGAACAGTTTCCTACTGGCCTATGCGTTGGACGGCGCGGAACTACATGTTTCGGAAGAGGCACCGGCCATCCACGGTACGGCGCTTGAGTCGCTGGCACGAAGCTACATTGACGTCGACGCGCTGATTGCTCGCTGGTCGCGACGCTACGACGAACGCGTATTGCGTCAGATGGTTTATCTGCCGGAGATGGATGCGGCGCGCATGTCGGACCTTGATCAGGTGAGTCAGTGGACGCGGGACCTGGTCGAACAACTCGACGGGCGCGACGATATCGCCGCTCGGTATGAGGGCCGTGCGGTCCGGCGCGAGGATGACGAGGGCGAGGGGTTTGCACTCGAGATTACACGGCGTCATCACGGCGTGGGCAAGACACATCGCATCCCGAAAGAGTTCTTTGAATCGGCTGAGTACGCTCGCATCGTTGCGCTGGGTCAGGAACTGCTGGGCTTGATCGGTGATGGCGCGCACGTCCGTCGGGGTGACAAGTCACAGCCTGTGGACAGTTTCCGTCAAGCCATCGAGTGGTTAATGGAGGAGGCCAAGCGTGGCCAATCCGTCCAGCGCTACAAAGGTCTTGGGGAAATGAACCCGGATCAGCTTTGGGATACCACGGTCAATCCCGAAACCCGGCGACTCATGCAGGTCCGCATCGAGGACGCGTTTAATGCTGATGAGATCTTCACCACGCTGATGGGCGACCAGGTGGAACCTCGTCGAGAGTTCATCGAGCGTAACGCGCTGCTGGTGTCGAACCTCGATATCTGAGCGATCTGCCCGACCCGGGCCGATTTCCGCCACATCGGCGCCATATCGTGCGTTCATGCTCTCTAATCGGCTCGGTTGATCGGTGGGCAATCGTCGAAAGTTTCTGCCAGCACTGAAACTTTCGAACTTACTGCCGAAATGTTGGGCTGAGCGCTGCGGCTTGCTACACTGACAGCGCAGTGTGACAGTGTTGCTTGACACATTCACAGTCATGTTTTGTTGACACCGAGCTCCAAAGGATCCGCTATGACCCCGTCCGAGAATCCCGTCGGCATCGATGCCATCGCATTCGCCGGCCCACAGTGCTATCTGGACATGCGCGACCTTGCCGAAGCGCGCGACATCGACCCGGATAAATTCACACTCGGACTCGGACAGAAGCAGATGGCCGTCGCCACTCCGTGTGAAGACACCGTCACCTTGGCCGCGAAAGCCGCGAAAGATGCACTGACGAATTTCAATATCGATCCAGAAGAAATCGGAACGCTGATTGTTGGCACCGAAACCGGCGTGGACCACGCAAAACCGGTGGCGGTCTACGTCCACGAGATACTGGGGCTTCCCACCAATTGCCGCACCTTCGAAACCAAGCACGCGTGCTTCGGTGGTATGGCTGGAGTGGGTAGCTCCGCCGATTGGATTGCTTCCGGACGCGCACGCGGCCGAAAAGCCCTCATCATCGCATCGGACATCGCGCGATACGGGCTGAAAACCGCCGGAGAGCCCACTCAAGGTGCCGGCGCGGTCGCATTGGTAGTGGGACAACACCCTCGTCTGATGAACCTTCATCTGAACTGCATTGGTGACTACACCCGGCAGGTCATGGACTTTTGGCGCCCGCTTTATTCGAAGTACGCCTTTGCCGACGGCCACTACTCAATCCAGTGTTATCTCGATGCGCTTGAAGGCGCGTTGGCGGATGCCAAAAGCCAGATCGACGATCCGCATCAATTGAACACCGATGCCATGGAAGCGTGTTTCTACCACGTGCCGTTTGTAAAGATGGCGAGCAAAGCGCACCGTCGTCATGTCGAACTTCAGCATGATGTCATGCACGAAAAGGCGTTCCGTGCTTCGTACGAACAGCGCGTTGCGCCCTGGCTCTCCCTGAACGCCAACGTCGGCAACATCTACACCGGCTCCATCTTTCTGGCTTTGATCGATTTCCTACGTCGCGTAAAGCCTCATCAGGAAGGTACGAACACCAGCTTCTTCGCCTACGGGAGTGGATGCGGCGCATCGTACTCTGCAGGACAGGTTGCGGCCGGTGCCTCAGCCTATCGCAAACAGGTTGATCCCGCCGCGCAACTTGCCGAACGCCGTCGCCTCACGGTCGAAGAGTATGAAATGCTCATGCGTGAAGAAGAGCATGCGGACGAAAATGAGGCCGCCCACCTTGATCCCGACCACTGGAATCTGAAGGGCGATCTTTTCTATCTTGGAACTAGAAACCATCAACGGCAGTACGGCGATCTTCGCCCCGCCGGCGATCTGAGACGCGCGGGCTAAACGCGCCCGCGTTCAATCAGATAGTCGTGCCAGATCAGGCGCGCCGCAACGGCGCGCCACGGCGACCAGCTTTGAATACGCTGTACGCTCCGTCGACTCTCGATGGATCGCACCGGCATGCATTTCTCAAACTGCCGAATCAACGCCACATCACCCGGCGGCCAGACATCGGGATGCCGCATCGCCATTAACAAATACACATCGGCTGTCCACGGTCCGATGCCGGTCAGCGAAATCAGCATGGCTCGGGCGCGACTGGCCTCTGCGCGATGGAGATCGGATAACCGAAATACCTTTTTGTCGATTTGCTCGGCCAGCAAACGGATGTAACGGCTTTTCTGGCGGCTGACACCGCAACTGCGAAACGCCTCGTCAGACAGCAGCAAGACCCTTTTTGGTGTGACCCGGCTCAGTTCTGTTTTCAACCGCGCATAGACCGCAGCCGCGCTATCAAGCGACACTTGCTGCTCAAGAATCAACTGAACGAGTGTTGGAAAGCCTGTGGGGCGATCCCACAATGGCGGCACACCATTACGTTCGAGCAATGCGCGCAGAACCTCGTCGCGTTGGGCTAACACCTCGCACCCGGCTCGAAGCGTATCGCGATCCACTCTGACGTACGTCATACTGTGCGCACCTAACCCGGCCTGCCCATGATCGACCACATCAGTATTGTCATTATCACGCGCAATGCGGCCGACACACTGGATGCAGCGCTCGCGAGTGTAGACCGCTTCTCAAACGTTGTCGTCTATGACAACAATTCCGACGACCTCACGCCGACAATTGCCAGGCAACATCACAATGTGGCCTACCATGAAGGTGCGTTCACCGGTTTCGGTCCCACCAAGAACGCCGCCGTTGACTTGGCACAAAATGACTGGGTGTTCTCACTGGACGCTGACGAGAAAATGAACCCGATACTTGTTGATGCCCTGGCGCGCTGGTCACCG
Organism: Pseudomonadota bacterium; assembly: GCA_039026595.1. Taxonomy (GTDB): domain Bacteria; phylum Pseudomonadota; class Gammaproteobacteria; order Steroidobacterales; family JBCCMA01; genus JBCCMA01. The sequence continues at coordinate 54,793 of JBCCMA010000003.1, read as the reverse complement.
GGCGATATCCATTCTGTCGGAGAAATTGTTCGTGAGAACCAGTTTATGGGTCAGACCATCCACAGGGGTGGGTGGGGTAACGATCGGTTGATCAGACTGTTCAATCGCACTGTTCACCGGTTTAACGACGCCGCTGTGCACGAAAAAGTGAAGACGACAAACCTCAGCAAAATTAAACCTCTGCAAGGCGTCATTCTCCATGCCACCGTGCGCGAGCTGAGCCAGTGCCTTCAAAAGGTGGATCGCTACACAGAACTCCGGCGTGACACACTCGGTCATACCTATCCATCGTCCGTGATCTTTCTGAAGGCGCTCTTCACATTTTTCAGAACCTATGTGTTAAAGCTTGGACTTCTGGATGGCTGGCGTGGGTTGGCCATCGCGTGGTCGGAAGCCAACGGGACTTTTTATAAATACATGAAGATTCACGCTGACCGCCAAGTGAAGCGCGAACGACCTCGCATACCAGACTGAATTCAACGCTGACGCCGTATGCTTCAAAACAACTGGCGCGAAACGATCGACCAAAGGGATAAGACACCATGCTCATCAAAAGAAACCGTTTTTTCAGCGCCCTGCTTTTGACCGGCCTTGGTGCCAATGTCGCCCATGCGGACGGGCAGTTCTATCTGGGTTTCGGGCTCGGTGCGGGCGATGTCGACGCCGCACCAAACGCCTTTATCTCAAGCCCGAATGTGGTCGATGATCAATCCACCGACACCGTGTTTGCGTCCGAGTTTCTTGTCGGGTACCAGTTCGACAACGGTCTCACTATTGACCTTGCCTTCGATGATTATGAGTCAACCGGGATTTTGTTCGCGCCGCTACTCACAGGTCAACTCAAGTACAACGCCACTCGGATCAATCTGGGTTACGCGTCCAAACCGTCCGGCCGGTTGAGCTTTGTTGGCAAGCTCGGACTCAATATCTACGATCTTGAACTCACAGAATCGCCCCTTCTCAATCCCGGGCCGGAAGACTCGTTGTCACAGGACGGCACGTCGCTCTATCTCGAACTCGGCGGCGACTGGCACATCTCGCAGAATGGGCGCCTCGGGCTGTCATGGAGTTTCACGGACACAGACGCGGGGGATGTGAGCGCCATCAAGTTGCGGTATCGCTATTTGTTTGGCGGCGGTGAGTAATAGGCGATGCCCCAAACGACCGCTGGTCAGAACCCACGCTTGCCCTGGAAGCTGATTTGCACCGAGTCGATTGACGGGTCGCCATCGAGCGGGAACGCGACATCCAGATGGAACACCTTGCGTCCGCCACGGGTGGGCGCCAGTCGCAGACCGACGCCCACACTGCGTAGCCAGCCCAGGCTCTGACCACCGATGGGGTTATCGCCAAACGTTCGGCCCGCGTCGACAAACGCCGCCGCACCGACGCGCAGCACGCGCCACGGGTACCAGTCGGTGAAATACCGCTGCTCGAACGAGAACAGAACGCGACTCTCGCCGCTTTGATAGCGGACAGGATAGCCACGCAGCCCGATGTCGCCGCCAAGCTGCAGCGGTCGATCCAGATCCAGACGCTGACCGCGAACCCCGGATAGCGTGATGCTCTGCAGCCATTTCGCTGACTGCCGGTGGAAATAACGGGCGCGGAACGAGAGCGTTCCGTTAGCCGTGCGCCCGCTTTCAATGCGGCCACGGGTCTGTGCATCAAGCAGAAGTAGCTTGTGATCCGCGCGACCAAATCCACGCTGGGCAGAGGCGCCAATGATCCACGCGCTGCGATCCGAGCCCAGTGAGGTCCCTGCGTAGCCGAGCGTCAGTCCCAGCTGTGCGCCAAGAAAAAAGTCTTCGGTACGCGCAATTTGCTGCACATTGGCGGTCTTGATGAAGCGATCTTCAAGCCAGGTGACGGACACGTACGGATAAATCAGTTCACGGTCGGCGGGGACGACCCCGGCGCGTATCCCGTTGGGCGGGGGTGCAAAGCGATTGTCATTGGCCACGATCCCGACGCGCCATCGGCGCACCCACCCGTTCTGCAAACCGCGCGACCACCCACCCCACACGTCGAGAAAACGCTCATCGTGTTCATAGTCCACAAGTTCGTCGCCGAGGCGATACAGCGAGTCCACACGTTTGAAGTCGACCGCCTGTACGTTCCAGGCGTAACGCGTCTCCAGCGCAAAAAACGGACGACCCAACGAAAACGCGTAGCGATGCCCGTCGTTGCTGTCCGCAGCGCTGGCGGCGAGCGACAACCAGCGCGTGCCAAGCTGCCGGTCTGCGAAGTACACCAGGCGTGTTCGCCGATCGAGGTCGCGTTCGTAAAGCCCGCCCAGAAGGGCCCCGGTCCCAAGAAAATTCTCGTCCTCGATGCCGAGCGTCGTCTGGTTCTCGCCCCCTGAACGCTTCAGGCTTAATGTGGGTTCGATGGACCACAGATCGCGGGTCACCACTTCAATATCCACCACGCCATCGCGGTAAGACACCGGCACAATGGCGGCATCGAACAGGAACTGGTTGCTGCGCAATATCCGCTCGCTCTCCTGGAGTTTGCGCGGATCGTAGGGCTCCCCGGTGGCAAAAACGAGCTGACTCCGGACGACACTCTCGCGCGTTGTCCGGTGCAGACGGTTTGCGGTTGAAAGAAGCCAGTTCAGGTTGTCGCGATGATCGAAAATGCCGCGGCGGTCGGTCTGGATGCGGCCGACGACGGCGCCCTCCGCCACCAGGGTTTGATCGTCCGGAACACTGGCCGGCCGTGTCACCACAAACTCCGTTGCGACGTCCGCCGCCACCGGCATTGAGCTCAGCAACACGGCCGCCACCAATCCAATTCGGTGCAAGACTGAAGAGCGGCGGTCAGGCGTGCTCACACCGGGCCTCCCTGGCGGGTTAACTGGAAAGGGCGCGATAAAGCGCGACGTGCTGCGTGACCGTATCATTATGGTGAAAGTGTGTGGCCAAACGGGCGCGTGCGCGCTGACCCATCGCACGGTTTTGCTCCGGGTGTTGCCACAGGCGGGTTATCGCCTCGCCAATCGCCCGTGCGCTGGCCGGTTCAATCAAAAGCCCGCTGACGCCGTCCTCAATCAATTCCGGGCTACCGCCCGTCCGCGTGGCAATCGGCGTTACGCCGTAGGCCATCGACTCGATGACGGTCTTGGGCAGTCCTTCGCGTTTGGTCGCCGCGAGAATGCTGGCGTTGCAGGCTGCCAGAAGCGCGACCGCATCCCGCCGGAATCCGGCCAGCGCAAAGCGCCCGGGATGGGCGGCCACCGCGTCGCGCACTTGCGGGCTGTCGGTACCCCGCCCCACCAGCAGAATCCGGATGGGCGCATCGCCGGGAAGGTGCGCGGCGGCGTCGATCAGAAAATTCACGCCCTTGCGCGGGCGCAGATTGGCCACTGATGCAACGACAAAGTCATCGGCCGAAAAACCGAATTCGCTCAAATCAGCGGGCGCTTCGGTGTACCACCGCGGATCGTGTCCTTTGTATATGGTCACGGCCTTGTCCGGTGTGCTCAAGTGACGCGCGAGGTCACGCCGTACCGCGTCCGACACGCAGGTGATCTTGTCCACGCGTCGGCTGAGGTGGGTCAGATAGCTGGTCGGATTCAGCCTGCTGACGTTGCCAGTCTGACCGCGATAGGTGACCACCTTCACCGGCAGTCCGCGCGCGGCGCGCAGTCCCGTCACGATCGCCTTGTTGTTGAACAGGTGCAGCACATTGATGGCGCGGGACTGCAACAGCGATCGCAGTCGCGCCACTGCCGTGCGATCAAACTTGCGCTCGATGAAGTTGGGGTGGACGGTGATGCCCGCGCGCCGGAACGCGTCGGCGTAGCAGGAATCGGATTCGATCAGTGCCTCAACATGGAGCCCGGCCTGTCGGCAGCCGATAAACACCTCGGCTTCCGGGCGGATCGAATTCAAGGTATCGGCGTGCGAGGTCACGCACAGCACGCGGGGCTCGGCGGTCACGGGGTGACGGCGATCGAGGCGTGTGCGTCGCTGATGCGCGCCATGGTGACGTCCAGCCACTCGGCCGCTTCACGTGTGACGTCGTCCGGGTCCCGTCCCAAAGTGGGAATGGGTGGACCGATCACCACCCGGATCGTACCCCGTGACTTGATGTGCTGATTGCGTCCCCAGAATTCGCCTGCGTTGTGCGCGACCGGAATCACCGGGACGCCGGCGCTCACCGCCAGTTTGGCGCCGCTGCGACCAAACCGCCCGTTCTGCCCGGGCGCGACGCGGGTGCCTTCGGGATAGATCATCACATTGATGCCGTCTCCAAGCCGATTGGTGCCGTGCTCGATCACCTGCGCGACGGCGCTGCGTCGTCCTTTGCGATTGATTGGAATCACACGCATGGCAATCAGCGCCAGGTTCAGGATCGGAACCCACATCAACTCGCGCTTGAGCACCCATGTGTGCGCCGGGCAATACACGATTCCCGCGACCGTCTCCCATGCTGACGAGTGTTTTTGCAGAATCACGGCCGCGGGGCCGTCAAAATGCTCGGCACCCTCAACGTCGTAGCTCAGCCCGCAACACATCTCCAGACAGTGCGTCACCGAACGCGCCCAGCTGCGGACCAGCTCAAAGCGACGTTCGTAGCTCAGAAAGAAACCCGCGAACGCCACCACAAGCGACCAGAGGGCCGTCGATAATACAAAGTACAGATTGAAAATCAGGGAGCCGAGTATTTGCACGGTGTCTTAAGTGGCGAGCGATCAGCGGTTGTTGAGGAGATGCGACACGACGGCGGCCAGGTCATCGGCGACCTGCACAGTCGTGTTCGCGGGCAGTTCGGCTTCCGTGCGTCGGCCATTGCCGGTGCGAACCAGAACGGGGGTCGCGCCGACGGTCTGCGCCGCTGCCATGTCGCGTAGAGAATCCCCTACCGACGGCACGCCGTCAAAGCCCCCCGGGAAGACGCGGTCAATCTGGTCATACAGTCCTGTGTTCGGCTTGCGACAAGCGCAGCCGTCACCCGGTCCATGCGGGCAGAAGAACCAACCGTCGATACGGCCGCCCAACGCAGCCAGTAGGTGCTCGCATTTCTGGTGCATGGCGTGCAGTGCCTGATAGGTAAACTTGCCCCTGGCCAGCCCCGACTGATTGGTCGCCACCACCACGCGCCACCCCGCCTGCGTCAGCCGCGCGACGGCCTCAAGCGCGCCCGGCAAGGGGCGCCACTCGGCAGCGGACTTCACGAACTCCGGGGAATCCTCGTTCAACACGCCGTCCCGGTCGAGCACGACCAACGGGCGCCGGCGCGTGCTCACGCAACGGCCCGACGACAAACAACGCGGCCCCACCAGGCGGTGCATAGCGGCATCGCCAGGAGCGCGCTCAACACGCCGATCGGATCGACCGTCAGCCACTTGGCGCGCATGGATAGCCAGAACCCCGGGCCGAACTGCAGTACAGAGAACCACCCGTCCAGCCGGACCAGCCACGCTGTGGTCAACGACGCGCCCACTGCGATAGCCCCGTAGAGCCAGAAGTCCCGACGTACGATCATCGCCAACAAGAGCCCGACAACCAGAGCAACCGCCCAATGGCTGATCAGCGCGCCCACGCCACCGATCAGCCAGCCTCCGAGTAACGGCGAAGCGAACCAGAAAGTGTAGAGCGCGTCGGGGAGGCGGGTTGCCGTGTACCACGCCGCGCTCTGCTCATGCAGATGGAAATACGCCATGCCTGCCAGCACCGCGGCGATCAACGGCAGAACGCGTACGGTGTCTGTCTGCGCGTGTGCCGGCATGGCCTGGTTATTGCGCGGCGAGCGAAATGTCGGCGACGTTCAGAAAGAGCGCCCGAACCTCCGACAGAAGTGCCAACCGGTTCAGGCGAACGTCGGGGTCGTCGGCCATCACCAGCACGTCGTCAAAGAAAGCGTCAACCGGCCCGCGAAGCGTCGCGAGGTGATCGAGCGCGGTGACGTAATCGGCATGGGAGACCGCTGCCGACACCTCGCGCGTCACACCGGTGAGCGCATCGTACAGTGCCGTTTCGGGCGCGCTGTCAAAACGCGTCGTGTCGACCGTGGTCAGCTCTTCGTCCACTTTGCGCAGGATATTGGCGATGCGCTTGTTTGCTGCGATCAATGCTTCCGCAGCCGGTGTTGCAGCAAACGTTCGCACGGCCGCGACGCGCGCCATGACGTCCACGGGTCGTGACGCGCCGAGCGACACCACCGCATCAAACTGGCCGGTCGTCGCGCCCTGCTCCAGCGCCATGCCGCGCAGGCGCTCGGTGAGGTAGTCCATGACCTGACTGACTAGCGCCTCGCCGCTCGGCAGAGCCTTGCGCGGCTTCCTGCTGGCGGCGTTGTCCTTCGCCGACAGGTCAGGCAGCTGCTGCGCCGCCTGTCGGACAACACTGGCCAGATCCACATCGGCGCCCGTTTCGGTGAGTAACCGCAACACGCCAAGCGCGGCGCGGCGCAGGCCGAATGGGTCGCGAGTCCCGCTGGGAGGTTTGCCGATGGCGAAAATGCCGACCAGCGTATCGATGCGGTCGGCCAGACTGACGGCGCGTCCGGCGCCGGTTTCAGGCAGGTCATCGCCGGCAAACCGGGGACGGTAGTGTTCCTCTATGGCGCGGGCCACTTCATCCGCTTCCCCGTCGTGCGTGGCGTAGTAGCGTCCCATCGTGCCCTGCAACTCGGGAAACTCGCCGACCATCTCAGTGACCAGGTCGCTTTTGCACAGATCGGCGGCGCGCGCGGTGACGTCGCGGTCCGCGCCGATCTGCGGCGCCACCTGTGTGGCAAGCTCACGGACTCGGCGAACCTTGTCCCCCAGCGATCCGAGTTGCTTCTGGAACAAAACGCTGTCCAGCGACGCTACGCGGTCGGCGAGCGCTGTACGCTGGTCCTGCGAGTAAAAAAAGCGTGCATCGCTCAGGCGCGGGTGCACCACGCGTTCATTGCCGTCACGGACCGCCTCAGGGCGGTCGCTGTCGATGTTTGCGATGGTGATGAACCAAGGCAGCAGGGCCCCGTCTTCTCCGCGCAAAGCGAAGTAGCGCTGGTGATCCTTCAGGGTGGAAATCAGTACCTCTTCGGGCAGCGCCAGAAACGCCTCGTCAAAACGTCCCGCCACCGGCACGGGCCACTCGACCAGAGCCGTGACCTCGTCCATCAGGGCGTCGTCGACAATCGCAGTGCCGTCCAGCGCGCGCGCGGTGGTGTTCACCATGTCGGTAATCCGCGCGCGTCGCGCCGCGAAATCTGCGATAACGCGACCGTGTTTCTCAAGCGTACCGGCGTAGTCTGCGGGCCGGGCCAGATCCACGGCGGCGGGCGCGTGGAAGCGATGGCCAAAGGTGGTGCGGCCGCTGCGCGCGCCGATGAAGTCGGCTTCAATCACATCGTCGCCGAGCAATAACACCGACCACTGCACCGGGCGCACGAACTCAACGTCGCGCGTACCCCAGCGCATGCGTTTGGCGATGGGCAACGCGCGCAAGGCGTCGTCAATGATGCCGGGCAAAAGTGCGCTTGCCGGTTCACCGGCCTGGCGGCCCTCATAAAAGAGCCACTCGCCTTTGTCCGTTTTCTGGCGACCGATGTCGTCCAGCGTCACGCCACACCCGTCGATGAATTTCTGCGCCGCTTTTGTTGGTTGCCCGTTCTCGTCAAACGCAATCCTGACCGGTGGCCCACGCCGAGCGATGACCTGCTCAGGCTGACGTTCGGCCAGACCTTCAACGTGCACTGCCAATCGTCGCGGCGTGGCGTAGGGTCTGATCGAATCAAATGTCAGCGAGGCCTCACCCAGCCCCTTCTCGATGCCCGACGTCAGGGCGTCACTGAGCGTTTTCAATGATTTCGGTGGCAGTTCTTCGGTGCCGAGCTCGAACAACAGGTCACGGGCGCTCATGCCGCATCCGCTCCAGGTTTAACCAGCGGGAAGCCCGCGTCTTCGCGAATCTTGTAATAAAGCGCCGCGACGTCGCGTGCCATCGCGCGTACGCGCAGGATGTAGGCCTGTCGTTCGGTGACCGAAATGGCGTGGCGCGCGTCGAGCAGATTGAACGCATGCGAGGCCCGCAGCACTTGCTCGTACGCGGGCAGCGGCAGCTCCGCGTCCATCAGGCGCGCAAACTCGGACTCGCAGGTGTCAAACTCGCGGAACAGGGCGTCGGGATCCGCCAGGTCAAAGTTGTACGCCGACTGCTCTTTCTCATTCTGGTGATACACATCCCCGTACGTCACGGTGCCGGACGGTCCGTGTGTCCAGACCAGATCGAAGATGCTTTCCACACCCTGCAAATACATGGCAATCCGCTCGAGCCCGTAGGTCAACTCACCGGACACCGGCTTGCAATCGAGGCCGCCGGTCTGTTGGAAGTAAGTGAACTGCGTGACCTCCATGCCGTTGAGCCACACCTCCCAACCAAGACCCCACGCCCCGAGTGTGGGTGACTCCCAGTTGTCCTCCACAAACCGCACGTCGTGGGTGAGTGTGTCGAGCCCGAGTGCGCGCAGCGAATCCAGATAGAGATCCATGATGTCCGGCGGGGATGGCTTCAGCAGCACCTGAAACTGATAGTAGTGCTGCAGACGGAACGGATTGTCGCCGTAGCGGCCGTCCGTGGGTCGTCGGCACGGCTGCACGTAGGCGGCGTTCCACGGCTCGGGGCCGATACTCCGCAGGAATGTGGCCGGGTGGAATGTGCCCGCGCCCATCGGCAGGTCAGACGGCTGCATGATCACGCAGCCTCGCGCGGCCCAAAAAGACTGCAGCGCGAGTATCAGATCCTGAAAGGTGGCGGGTGGCGTGCCGAGCGGTGTCTCGGGGCGCGAAGTCGTGGACGCGGTCATGGGGAAACGGCCTCCTGGCCGGTCGTTTTGTCGGTTGTGGTGCGGCGCGACAGTATAGCGGGGTGCGCGGCAGGCGACTATCTGGCGGTGGCGCAACTGCCCGTTATTCAACGTATTGTGCGAGCACCGGCGGCGACTGTCGGTACTGGCCTACGAGCATGTGCACTATTTCGGAGCAGCGCATTATCTGAGTGCACTATAATGGCTCAGGTCAGTGGGCGCTGCCGCCATGTGTCGTTGATTTTTCAGCGATTTGTGCATGGCACAGTTCCTGCAAACCACGGGGCAGAATCAATACTGGCGCAGTCCGTCGCCGCTGTGCGCTGCACGCGGGGACGGTTTTGCGCGCATCTATCGCGAAATCACAACGGAGCACATTCCATGGCATCGCCAGATATTTTCAAGCAGATCAAAGACGAAGAGATCAAATTTGTTGATCTGCGGTTCACGGATACCAAAGGCAAAGAGCAGCACGTAACCGTGCCCGCCCATCAGATCGACCAGGGCTTTCTCGACGAGGGCAAGATGTTCGACGGATCGTCGATCGCCGGCTGGAAGGGCATTAACGAGTCCGACATGATCCTGATGCCCGAGGTCGACACGCTCGTTCGTGACGTCTTCGCCGAAGAGCCGACGCTGAACCTGCGCTGTGATGTGCTGGAGCCGGCCACCGGCCAGGGCTACGAGCGCGATCCGCGATCACTCGCCAAGCGCGCCGAGGCGTATCTCAAATCCACCGGCATCGCCGACACGGCCCTGTTCGGTCCTGAGAACGAGTTTTTTGTCTTCGACGACGTGCGCTTCCACGACAGCATCGGCAAATCGATGTTCGCCATTGATTCAATTGAAGCTGGCTGGAACTCGGACAAGACCTATCCGGAGGGCAACACGGGCCATCGTCCGGGCGTCAAGGGCGGCTACTTCCCCGTCCCGCCGGTCGATTCGCTGCACGATTTGCGTTCCGCCATGTGCCTGGCCATCGAAGACATGGGCGTGGTCACCGAGGTGCATCACCATGAGGTCGCAACGGCGGGTCAGTGTGAGATCGGCACGCGCTTCAACTCTCTGGTCAAGAAGGCGGACGAGGTCCAGATCTACAAGTATTGCGTGCAGAACGTTGCCCATATGTTTGGCAAGACCGCCACGTTCATGCCCAAGCCGCTGGTCGGCGACAACGGCAACGGCATGCACATTCACCAGTCGCTGGTGAAAGACGGCAACAACCTGTTCACCGGTGATGAGTACGGCGGCCTGTCGGAAACCGCGCTGTACTACATCGGCGGCATCATCAAGCACGCGCGCGCGCTAAACGCGTTCGCGAACGCCAGCACCAACCGCTACAAGCGTCTGGTGCCGGGCTTCGAAGCGCCGGTGAAGCTGGCGTACTCCGCGCGTAACCGCTCGGCGTCGATCCGTGTGCCCTACATCGCGAACCCGAAAGCACGTCGCATCGAAGTGCGTTTCCCGGATTCCACGGCCAACCCCTACTTCGCGTTCGCCTCGATGCTGATGGCCGGGCTGGACGGCATCAAGAATAAGATCCACCCGGGCGATGCCATGGACAAGGATCTGTACGACCTGCCGCCGGAAGAAGAAAAGCAGATTGCCGAAGTCGCGTTCTCGCTGGACGAAGCGCTCGCCGCCTTGTCCGAGGACCGTGCGTTCCTGACCGCCGGCGACGTGTTCACCGACGACGTCATCGACGCTTACATCGAGCTCAAGGGTGAGGAGGTGCAGCGTCTGCGCATGTCCACGCATCCGGTTGAGTTTGAGATGTACTACAGCCTCTGACGATCAGCGGCGCATTAAATGTGACGGGGTGCCGGAATCTCCGGCCCCCGTCTTGGTCAAATCAGGTGACTGTCGCTACCATGCTTCATTATGCAAAATCGCCGTCGCCTTGCTGCTTTTCTGACCGCACTGATTCTGCCGCTGTCGCTTTGGCCCGTATGGGCGCAGAGCGCGCGCGACGCCGGTCGCACGACTCTGTATCGGTGGGTGGACGACAATGGCGTCATTCACTTTTCGGACTCGCCGCGCCCCGACGCAGCCGATCCCGCTGCCGACAAGGTCGAGATCCGCTCACCGAACGTCAGTCGGGCGCCGCGACCTCGCCCGCGACCGGAGTCGAATACCTCCGATGCGGATGCCCCGCCGGCGGAAGACGATCCGCAGGCCAACGTGCCCTATCAGACACTGGCAATCACCTCACCGAACAACGGCGAAACCCTTTGGAATATTGGTGGCACGCTGGGGGTGAAGGTGCAGCTGAGCCCGGCCCTGAAACCTGGGGACGGCATCGTGCTTGTGATGGACGGTCGGGTCATGACCGGTCGACCCGCCACCAGTACCAGCATCACGCTGAGCAATGTCTACCGCGGCGAACATGTTCTGGTGGCTGCAGTGCGGGACAATTTCGGCAATCAGAAGATCGCCAGCCAACCGATCCGCTTCGTGGTGCAGCAAAGCACCATCAACTGATCTGCGACGGCCATCCGGCCTCGCCATCCGCATGAACGCCGGGGCGCAGTTGCGCACCCCGGGACTTGAGGCCTCTGATGTCCTCAACGCGCTGGCCACAGGCGTGGTGGTGGTTGGCGCCGATGGTTCAGTGAACGCGGCCAACGCCGCCGCCGAACGCATCCTCCACACCACGCAATCGCACATTCTGGGTCGGTCCCTCGGCTCTTTGCTGCACACGCCGGAAAAATTGCTGCGCACCATCGAGCGCGTGGCGCGCGACGGCAACACGGTGGTCCTACGCGATTTCGAGATCGAAGCGGTGGGGCGTTCGCACGCCGCTCGTCATATCGATCTGGTCGTCAGCCCGTACGGTGATGAACTGGTGCTGATCGAGTTGCTGGATCAGACGGTCCACACCCAGATCGAGCACGAAAACACGCTGCTTGAACAGCGCGGCGTGGGTCGCACCATCGCCCGTCAACTCGCGCACGAGATCAAGAACCCGCTGGGTGGTCTGCGCGGTGCCGCGCAGCTCCTCGCGCGGCGTCTCTGTGAACCCGAACTCAGTGAGTTCACCGACGTCATCATCCGCGAGTCGGATCGTCTTGTGGCATTGGTCGACACAATGCTGGGTCCGGCCAAGCCATTGCGTCCCGAATCGATGAATATCCACAAAGTGCTGCAGCACGTTGTGCGGTTGGTCGGCGCCGAATCCGGCGACGACCTGAGCGTCGTGGAGGACTACGACCCCAGCCTGCCCGACATCGAACTCGACGAGGACAGTCTGATTCAGGCGGTACTCAACGTGGTTCGCAATGCGGTCCAGGCAGTCGATGGGCGCGGCACCGTGACCGTGCGCAGCCGTGCGGTCAGCGGTTTCATGATTGCCGATGAGCGCCACGCTCTGGTCTTGAGGATCGACGTGGAAGACTCCGGTCCGGGCATCGACCCGGCCGTCGCGGACCGGCTGTTCCTGCCGCTGGTCACCAGTCGACCCGACGGTACGGGACTTGGTTTGAGTCTGGCTCAGGAGTTGGTGGCACGACACGGTGGTCTGATCAAGGTGACCCGCCGTACACCCACCGTTTTCAGTTTGTATTTGCCTTATTACGCCGAACGCGGCGAGCCCGAAGGAGTCTCAGCATGATCCCGAGAGACATCGATGTGTGGGTGGTGGACGACGATGCGTCGATTCGCTGGGTACTGGAGCGATCACTTCGTGACGCCGGTATGTGTCCCACCAGTTTTGAAGGTGCCAGTCTGTTCCTGAGCGCATTAAAAATGCGCCAGCCGGACGTGGTGATCACGGATATTCGAATGCCCGGCATGAGCGGTCTGGAGCTTCTGAGCGAGCTGCAAAAAACGCACGCATCGTTACCGGTTATCGTGACTACGGCCCACAGCGATCTCGACCATGCGGTCGATTCCTACCAGCGCGGGGCATTCGAGTACCTGCCCAAGCCGTTCGACGTCGATGAGGCTGTTGACCTGGTGAGACGCGCGGTGCAGCACGCGGCGGGGCCGGCCGATGTCACAACCAGCCCGCCCCAGATTTCAAACATCATCGGCAAGGCGCCGGCCATGCAGGCGGTGTACCGGGCGATCGGTCGATTGTCGCGCTCGGCAATGACCGTCCTGATCACAGGTGAAAGCGGCACGGGCAAGGAGCTGATCGCCCAGGCGCTGCATGAACACTCGCCGCGCCATGAGCGTCCGTTTGTGGCCATCAACACCTCAGCGATTCCGGCGGATCTTCTTGAGTCGGAGTTGTTCGGTCATGAAAAGGGCTCGTTCACTGGCGCGGATCGCCAGCGCGTCGGGCGGTTTGAGCAGGCGAACGGCGGCACGTTGTTCCTCGATGAGATCGGGGATATGCCCGCGGCGTTGCAAACCCGTCTGCTGCGCGTTCTGGCTGAGGGCGAGTTTTACCGCGTTGGTGGGCAGGCGCCTATCAAGGTCGATACCCGCGTCATTGCGGCCACCCATCAGGATCTGGATGCCTTGGTGGCCAGCGGCGACTTCCGCGAGGATCTGTTCCATCGCCTGAACGTGATTCAGATTGAGGCGCCGGCGCTGCGCGATCGACGCGATGATATCGAGCTGCTGATGGCGCACTACCTCGCCGAGGCCGCGCGGGAGATCGGTGTACCCCCAAAGACACTTACCAGGACCGCGCGTAAAACGCTTTTGAGCCTCGATTGGCCCGGCAACGTGCGTCAGCTCATCAATATGTGTCGGCGCCTGACGGCGCTGGCACCCGGCCGCGAGATACGTCAGCAGGATTTACCATCCGATCTTGGACGCAGCGCCGGGAACGAGGGCACGGATTGGGCGCAGCAACTCGGTCGTTGGGCTGTTCATCACATGGCGACATCGCCGGGGCCTCTTTTGAACCGCGCCGTTCCCCTGTTTGAAAAAACCCTGATTCGCGCGGCCCTCACCAAGACACGCGGTAAGCGGCAGAAGGCGGCCCAGCTGCTTGGCTGGGGCCGCAATACGCTGACCCGAAAGATGAAGGAGCTTGAGCTGTAAAGACGCTATTTCTCGATGGTGTACAGCATATCGAGCGACTGCGCATCGGCGCTGCCTGCTTCCAGAGTGAGTCGTCTGGACAACCGGTAGCGCAGCAAAATGGCGCCCAGATTCGAGAACACGCCGTATGAGTAGCGAATGTAGAGCCGGTCATTGATCTGCTTGCCCGCCACCAGTTCGGCCGCATCGAGACTGTCGCCGCCCACGGTCAGTTCATCCAGACCGAGTCCAGCTGCCAACTCGCGCGTCAGCGGTGCCGAACGCGACAGTCCCAGATTCAGCGCCGCCTGACTGAGCGATTGGCCCTCTGCCCCCGACGTGTCGTCGGACGCGCGTCCGAGCAATAAATAGGACAATGTGTCGGTTTGCGACAGCGCCGGTTCGGAATACAGCTCGATGTTGGGTTGTTTGGCCGCCCCGGTTACTCGCACGCCCGCGGTCACATCACCGCTGGCATCCTGCACGCGACGGACGGCGCGCAGATCAATGTTGGGATTGTCGATCGGGCCGGCATAGATCACGTTGCCGCGTTCAATGACAAGATCTTGTCCGTAGGCTTTGAACGTGCCGTTTTCGAGCGTGAGGCGACCGTCCAGGCGCGGCGGCTTGCCTTCATCGAGCCGCAGGTTCACATCCCCGCCAACGTCGGTGTCGAGTCCCAGTGCGAAGACATGTACCTCGTCCCCGAGGGCCAGTGTCACGGCACCGTGAATCGGCAACGCGATGGCATCGTCCGGCTCGCGTCCCGCCACCTGAATGTCCGGCGACGCGGTGACCACGCTCGGCGGTAGCTCGGCGATCCGTACATTAGCCATCGGCACATCGATCCGGCCTCCGATGCTGGCGCCGTCGGCCGCATTGAATACGAGCGTGATGTCCGGCGATACCTTGACTTGATACTGGTCGTCGTTGATCACCTGCAACTGCTCGCCGGCAAGCGACACAGACACCCGACGCGTGGCCAGAAGCGGCTGGGTCACCCGCCCTTCTATGGTGAGCGGGCCGCCGCCGAGCTGAGCGCGACCGTTGAGCGCGAAGTCGTCATCGAGTGCGCCCGTCATGTCAATGCCATCGACGCGAACGCCGGCGTCGGTCAGGAACACGCTGCCGTTGGTGAGTGACAGATCGCCTTTGATCTCGGGTAGGTCGGCGCGACCGCCAATCGTCGCGCGCGCCTCAAACGCGCCGCGGAGCTGATCAAGTCCGGGCGCAAGCGCGGCGAGCCAGTCGAGCTCGCCGAGCGCCAGATCAAGCTGGCCGCTGATCGGGCTTTGCGCGATGGCCGTCATATCGCTGACGCCCACCACGCCCGTGATGCTCACGCCGTGGTCACCCTGAACGTCGATGTCGGCTTGCAGTCCGCCACGTTCGATCACCAGATCGACCGTCGCGGTATCAAAGGCAATCTCTTCGGTTGTCGCCTGAACGGGCACGCTCAGTATCGTATCGGACTGTGCCCAGCTTGCGTTGCCGGTCCATTGATCGTTTGTCTTTTCAAGCTGAACATCGGCTGATGCCGTTCCGGCAAGGGTGATGTCGGTGGGCAGCGCGATCTGCGCAATGGCGAGCGGCAGGCGTTCAATGCGCGCATCGATGGCGACGGTGTCATCCTGCATCTGTGCGTTACGCAGCTCGATGAACGCGCCGTCACCGCTTCGCCAGATGTTTGGTGTGACCTGAATATCTCCAGGCGCCGCGCGCGCTGTGAAGGGCGCCTCCAGTGCCCAGCGTCCGATCACGTCGGCATCGATCGCCACCTCGGTCACGCCGACTTGCCAGTGCGTGGCCTTTTGCTCGGCCGATACGGCACCGCGCGCGGTCAGGCCGGCGAGCGGCGCGTTGGACGTCACGTTGAAGCTCACTTCCGGGCGGTCACGCGAGCCGGCCAACATCAGATCGGCGCTACCGTAATCCACATCGTCGACACGCGCGTCGGCCAGTCTGGCCGTACCCCGCAGCGCACCGGACGCCTCCAGCGCGATCTCGGCGGCGACCTCACGCACGTTCAATGCACCGGCGGCAAGATCCCTACCGTCCAGCGCAAGATCAAGCGCAGGTGCGTCTTTGGTTCCGGTGACCGTCAGCGTGCCATCGAGCGTGCCGCCAAAACGGGTGTCGATCTGTGCGAGCGCGGGCAGATCCAGCCGGGCCTTGAGATCGAGCGTGCCCGATTCGGCGATCTGGCCGCGGACCTCGACGCGGTTGTCGCCAAGTGACAAATCGCCGCGCTGTATTTCAATATCTTTGCCTGCACCGCGCGCGTCCACAGTACCGCGCAGATCAAAGCCGTTGATGGTGCCCGTGAGCTCGGGCAGCGTCGCCTGCCAGCGCTCGGGACGTGCCGTGACGTGCCCGCGCGCCGCGAGCTGGCCTTCTACAGATGGATCGAGCAGCGCGGCGGAGAGACGCGCGAGCACAACGTCGAGTTCCGCGGTGACACCGCCCTTTGTTGCCACCGTGCCGCTCAACTGAGCCTGCAGCGCATCTCCGTCCACCGCCACGGTATCTACCCGCAACGTGCTGTCATGCCATGCGACATCGGCGTTGACGTTGGTGGCCGGCAAACGGGGGTGGGAAACGCGAGCGGACAACGCGGCCACGGTATCGCTCGGTGTCCCCCGGTGCTGGAGTGTGAGCCGACCGACACGCACGTCGTTTGCGATGTAGGGTCGCGCGAGCGCGTGGGTTAAATCGATCAGTGGTTGGACGCGGCCCTCAAGCTGGATCTGGCCGGTGGAGGACACGGACGCTGGTGCGCTCAGTTGATGATCAAACGCGATATTGCCCACGGTACCACCCAGCGTGAGCGCGCCCTTGGCGGCCGGTTCGGTCCACGTCCAGTTGATTGTGGCATCGAGGGCGGGCTCTGTTCCGAGATCGGCTGTGGCGTTGAGATCAAGTCCAGCGAACGGTGCGTTGACGACGAGTTTGCGAATCCGGATGCGGCTGTCCTCCCACGACAGCGCGGTTTTCAATTGATCGATCGGGTAATCCGGCGCCGAACTGACGCGCAGTCCGTTTACAGCAAACCGGTTCACTTGGATCGGTAGAGGCGCGGTGATCTCGGGTACGGCAAACGGTCCGCGTGGCGCGGGTGTGGTTTCAGTTGCGGGCTTGGGTGTGACATGGACCTGATCGAGTGTGAGCTCGTGGACGATCACACGTCGAGAAATCAGGTCTCCGAGATCAATGCGTAAACACAGACGTTCGAGTGAGACCGAGACGGCGTCCGTGTCGAGCCTCGCGCCGAGCAGCGTCACGCCACCTGCCAGCGTACCGTCGATCTGGTCCACCTTGAGATCAACCGGCGCGGCGCGCAGCCCCAACTGCACGGCCTGACGCAAGGCCCACGTGCTGTTGATCGCGAAGACCGCCAACAGTGCGATCAACACCAGCAGTGCGCCCACTGAGATCGCAATTCGACGAAGCCAAGGTTGCGCGCGCATTACAAATCACTGCCAATCGAGATGTGCAGCCGAACCTTGCGGTCACGATCGAGCGGAGCCGCGAGATCGACGCGCAGAGCGCCGACCGGCGTCATCCGCCGCACGCCGAGGCCGATGCCGGTATTGAGATCGGAATCGCCGTCCTCAAACGCGGTGCCGGTGTCAACGAAGGCGGCGAGCGACCAGTTCTTGTTCAGTCGGTAGTCAAACTCCACGCTGCCCACGGCGAGCATGGTGCCGCCGGTGACCAGCCCGTCTGCATCCACCGGCCCGATTCCCTGGAATTCGTATCCACGCACGCTGTTGTCACCGCCCGCGAAGAAACGTAACGACACCGGTAGTCCATCGATATCGTCCAGCACGGTTGCGCCGAGCGTCGCGCGGGTCAGAAGACGCCAGCGGTCACCAAACGATCGTATCCATCGTGCGGTGGCCTCGATTTGCACAAAGCTCAGATCGGACACAACGCTGTCCGTTGCGCCGCGCACATCGAGCGCAAGGCGATAGCCCTTGTCCGGTCGGGGCGAGGCGGCTTGTGTGCTTCGCCAGTAGCTGATCGACGGCATCAGCAGCGTGCTGGAGGAGTCAATACCGCTGACGGTGAAGTCCTCGCGCAGCAGATCAATGCCGAGCGTTCGTAGCCAGCCTGACGGTCGCGCCTCAGCCCGTCGCAGACCAAGGTCGATCGATGTGAATTCATTTGAATCGGTGTTTTGCTCTATCAAACGCGCGGCGATCGAATCGACGTTGCGGCGATCTTCGCCCGACGGAATGCGGTACTCGGCACCGAGGACGGACTGAACGGGGGACGCCAACAGCTCGCTATTCAGGGTATGGCCACGCCGGTTGATGCGACGATTGCGGTAGTTGAGGCGAAAGCGCGGACCGACATCGGTCGCAAAACCGAGCCCACCGGTGTAGACGCGTGTCTTTGCGGCCGTTGCGTCGATGTGCACAGGTATCACGTTGGCTTCCGCTTCTGCCGGGTTGGCGCGCACGTTTACGAATGCGAAGTAACCACTATCGAGCAAATTACGATGTGTGCTCGCGATATCACTGGCGTCGTACGGCGATCCGGGTGTGATGTCCACCAATGTGTCGAGCAGCTCGTCGGTGACGATATCGCTGTCGACATCAACGGCTCCGAACGTAAAGCGCGGCCCGGTGCGGAACACCATTGTTGCGTCGGCGCTGGCGGCGTCATTGCTGACGATCACCGTCGCCGTTTCAAAACCGGCGTTGAAGTAGCCGCGCTGAGTCGCCAGATTCTGCAGCGCGGTCTTGAAGGCTTTGTAGCGGCCGTGGTGGACCACATCGCCCGGCTTCGGTTGCGAGCTGTCGATGACACGCTGAAAGACGCCGTCGCTTTGACCGTCACCCAACAGCGTGACCTGCACCGATTGATACCGCGTCGGTTCGCCTGCCGTTACGGCAACGGTTTTGCGCCAACAGTTCCTCTTGTCGGCCGGAGCATCGGTAATGTTGACCGAGGCGCGATAAAAGCCGAGCGGCTCGAGTGCCGAGGCCACTTGCGCCGGCGTGTCCGCGACAAGTTGTGCGAGCCGAGTGGCACTGGTATCGCAATCGGCCTTTGCCAGTGACAGGGCGTGCTCGACGTTGGCGCGCGCGTCGCCTTTCACACCGTCTAGTTTGACTTCGGCCTGAACGGGCACGCAGAAAAAGGCCGCGAGCGCCGACGCGGCTACAAGCTGTGAAAGCGCGCAACACTCTGCAGCCGACCGAAACAAATTGTTGGGAAATCGGAGCGCTATAACCCTATCTTTTCGCACATTCCGTGTGCGCGGATTCCTTTCATAAAGCATTGTTATAAATGAGTTTTTTGATTTGATTTGCGAGTTTCGCCCGTGTAGCTTCGCGCTTTCATCGTGCGTCGGCACATCAAACAAAACAGGATTCTCTGAATGAACATTTACGTTGGAAACCTCGCCTTCACCCTGACCGAAGATGAGTTGCGGGCGGCGTTCGCAGCGCACGGCGAAGTCTCGTCGGCGAAGATTATCAGTGATCGAGACACCGGAAGATCGAAGGGGTTCGGTTTTGTCGAAATGCCGAACGACGGCGAGGCGAATGCGGCGATCGAAAGCCTGAACGGCGAGCCCTTGAACGGACGTCCGGTCCGCGTAAACGAAGCGCGCCCGCGTCAGTAACGGGCGGGTTCCTCAGCCAGCGGCGACCAGCGGCAATTCGAACCGGAAGGCTGAGCCCTCTCCGATCCGACTGGTGACAGTAATGTCCGCATTGTGCAAATCAAGAATGCGTTTGACGATGGCAAGACCGAGCCCGGCGTTCGCCCTCGGTTTCTGACGACTCTCTCCACCGCTGTAGGCGCGGTTGAAAATATGGGGCAGGTCTTCGTTCGCGATGCCCTGCCCCGTATCCGCGACCACTGTGGTGACGGTGTCCGCGCCGGGCGTCACGGTCACCGATATCTCGCCGCGAGCCGGAGTATGGCGCAGCGCATTGCCGATCAGGTTTTCGAGCACCTGCTGGATCATACCGATATCCGCCTTCACCAATGGCGCTTCGCGATCAACGTGGGGTGCCAACGTGATGCGCGCCTGCGCGGCCTGCAGCTGGTATTTCTGCGCCACGTCCTGCACCAGCTCACTCAGCGAGAACGCTTCGGGCGCGGGTTGCACCAGGCCACTGTCCAGACACGATAATTCAAAAAGATCTTCGACCAGCTTGCCAAGGTACGCGCTGTGTCGCGTGGCGACCTCGAGGTAGCGCTGGCGTTCGTCCACCGCGAGCGACTCGTGCTTCATCAGAAGCGTGTCGAGATAGCCCTTCATTGACGCGATGGGTGTACGCAGATCGTGCGACACATTGGCGATCAGTTCCCGCCGTGTGCTGTCCGTGGTCTCAAGCTGTCGGATCTGGTCGGCGACCGTGGCGGACAGATCGTGAAACGCCGTACGCAGCGTGTTGATCTCATCGCCGTCGTTGCGCGCGACATCGCTGGCCTTGACCGGTTCGCGGAATCCGCCGGCTTGAAAGCGACGCAAATCAACCACGAGGCGACGTAGCCGGCGCGTCAGAAAACGCACCGCGAGCAAGCCGACCAGCGCAGAGATCAAAACCAGTGCGACCACCGACCCAACACTGATTCTGAGAATATGGCTGTCGAGCACCTGCTCGGCTTCGCTTTCGTATTTCTGCCCGCCCAGAACCACATAGACGTAGCCGACCAGTTTGCCGGCCGTCTCGATGGGCGCGGCGGAGAACACTTTTTTCTCGCCCGGATTGAGAGGATCGGCGCCCCGCACGGGCATGTTCGAGTCCCCCTCGAGGTACGCCTCGATCGGAGCCAGATCGACGTGCGTGGTGGTAACGGCGGACTGAGGGAGCGCGTGGCCGAGAATGCGGCCCTGATCATCCAGCAGATACACCTCGGCCACGGGATTGATAATCATCGCCATGTGGGCGACGTGCTCCAGCGCGCTGGAGTTCACGTTCGAATCGCCCAACAGCGGTTCCTCCTCGACAATGTAGCCGGCGATGGTGGCGTTGAGTCGTTGGGTGATTTCCTGGTGGTAACGGTCCGAGCTCCACTTGGCGAGATAGACAAACGCGACCCCCACCGTGATCAGCAGGGTGACCAGGGTCAGGACCAGACGCGTTGTCAGCGAGCGGGCCATCAGGCGGAGATAAACCGGTAGCCGACGCCCCACACCGTATTGACGTAGTGCGGTGTGGCGGGGTTGGGTTCGATTTTGGCGCGCAGCCGGTTGATATGGGAATTGACGGTGTGCTCATAGCCATCATGGCCGTAGCCCCAGACCTGATCCAGCAGCTGTGAGCGGGTAAATACGACGCCCGGGTGTCGCGCAAAATGCAGCAGAAGATCGAACTCCTTGGCGGTGAGGGTCACGCTTTGTCCTTCCACCTGAACTTCGCGGGAGGCGGGGTCGATCGACAGTTGATCGGTCATGATGTACTCGTGTTTTGCCTCGGCGGCGGGCTGGTTGAGTGAGTCGGTGCGCCGGAAAATGGCCCGGACGCGGGCCACCAGCTCGCGCACACTGAACGGTTTGGTCAGATAATCGTCGGCGCCTATTTCAAGGCCCACGATGCGGTCCGGTTCGGTCGAGCGTGCGGTCAGCATTAAAACCGGCGTATAGGCGGGCTGGTCGCGCAGCTGACGGCAGATATCGAGTCCGTCGATACCGGGCAGCCGCAGGTCGAGCACCACAAGATCCCAGCGCTCGGCAACCGCGCGCTCAAGACCCTCTCGTCCGTCCGACGCAATGACCGCCTCGTCGCAGACTTCACTCAGATGCAGCTGCACGAGATCGGCGATGTCCCTCTCGTCCTCAATGATCAGAATCCGGCGTTTCATGATTTCCAAATCACCTCAAGTTGTGCCAGCTTAAATGGCATATTTCACGTAGTCGTAACGGGCAGCAGTGTGTTGTCCGTCATCCATATGACCGGCGTGCTCGGGGTAACATTTCAATCATCGGTTGGCTCCACGGGAGGCGCTGCCTTGACCCAGAATCCTTACGCCACGCCGCAGGCGGACGAGCTCCTGCTTCGTTCGGATATGACCCCGGAGGACGCGTCGTTAATCCGACGTCAGTTCCGCGGGGTGGAGCGGCTGCTGCGCAGTATTGGTCTGGTGTACTTCGTGCAGGCGCTGTTCGTTACGCTCGTGTCATTCTGGCTGCTCACGCTGCCCAATGCTGACGCCGTGCGGACCATTTCCGGGGCGGTCTACTGCCTGATGCTGGCCGTGGTACTGATGATCGCGGGATATGGACTGCGGACACTTGCGCTCTGGTCGCGCCTGGCGGCTTTGGTGCAGACGCTTTATCTGTTCGGTGGTTTCGCCTTCGGTCTTCTGGCTTACACCATCAACGGCCGCGCGGCGTTTGTTTTTGCCGTGCTGCACGCGCTGCCGTTTTATGTCCTGTTCTCTTCGCGCGCGGTGTTTGTGTTGTCGCGTCGCTACGCCGATGTGATCGCGCTGACGCCGGGGCAGCGTCCGGCGGCGTGGCGCCATGCGCTGATCATTACCGCGTTCCTCGCGATGATGGTGCTGCTCGACGGCGTCATGCGAGCGCCGCTTTGGCTTCAGACCGATCTGCCGTGACGGACGCCACCGTGCTGTCAATCGTTGAGGCGTTGCGCGGCTACATCACCGCGCGTGCAGACCGTGGGCTTGCGGCCGATGAACTGGCGAGGCGATGGCTCGCGGAGCAGTTGCTACCGCCGGAGCCGGCGGACTTCGATCAAGCAATGCGCCTGATGGCCAAGACGCGACGTGGACACGAGCGGGTGCCACGCCGCGGCTAACCCTGTTTCAGTGGCTTTTTACTCCCACTCCCCGGCGCGCTTGAGCATGTTGCGCAGGCCGCGCATGGGATGGCCAAGCTCATAGGCGCGCTTGGCGTGTTCGCGGGCTTCGTCCCAGCGCTTGTTCTTCGCCAGAACAAGCCCCAGGTTGTAATGCACTTCCGGATCTTCGGGCGAGCGTTTGACGGCTTCGGAGAACCGGGCCTCGGCGCCCTCAAGATCGCCGGCCTTGAACAGATAGAGCCCGTAAATCATGCGCACGATGCCGTCGGCCGGGTTCATGGCCATGGCGCGCTCGAAATAGCACTGCGCGGTGTAGCGCATCGGCGCGCGGCCGTGCGACTGTCGGGTCAGGTAGTAGCGCGACATGGCGTACAGCGCGCGATGGTGGTTCGGAAACGCCCGCAGCGTGTAGTCAATGTCGAGCGCCAACCAGTCCCGGTGGCGAGCGTGGCCCTGCAGCGATTCGACCCCAGCGTCAAAATGCTCGTACTCCACGATCGGCAATTTGTTTCGGAAATGATCCGGGTTGGTGTAGTCGAACGGGCCATAGGCGTTGGCCAGCGAGCCGCAGTCCGGCCCGACGACCTGGGCATGGCCCGGCAGCGCCAGCACGGCAAAGGTCAGGATGACAACGGTTTTTATGTTCAAAACTCAGCGCCTCCGTGAGTCTGTATTTCTCGTTTGGCCCGTCATGGTAGCGCACCGCAGACGGACGATGGGTGAAACGTGTCCATAATCCGACCACAAAACCCCTCGGCAGTGCCGTTTCTCGGGCAAATCCGTCCGTAAACATTTGTCGCTGAGCGCAACATGCGTCACTGCGAAGGCCCTGCCGCACTGCGTATACTCGCGTGCGTTTCACACCTCCATTTAACTCAAGGACACCACCATGGCCGGACTGTGCGGCTGGATTCGAACCCGGGAAGACGCCCAGCCTGACCTCGATACCATGGCGTCGGCGCTGCCCTCACACGGGGATGAGCGTGGACGCACGACCGGTGCGCGGCACGGCGCGTTCGTGCGGAGTGTCTATCCGTCCGATGGTGTCGCGACGATCGACAACTGGGTGATCGCGCTGGAGGGCGCGCCAACGTTTACCGACAGCGCCATGATGGCCAGAGCAGCCGAAAACGGTGTCGCGCGTGTCTTGCTGGAGGAAATCGCCCGCAATCCCGACCGCGCCTTTTCCGCGCTGCGGGGTCCGTTCAGCGTCGCGGCGATCAATCTGCTCGAATACGAAGCGTTGTTCGCAGTGGATCGCATGGGCCGTCGGCCGCTTGCCTATGCGCCGCTTCCCGACGGCGTGGCGTTCGCGAGTCAAGCCACCGCGCTTCGCAGCGTGGACGGTGTGGATGGGCGCCTGAATCCGCAGAGCGCCTATCATTATGTTTATTTTCACGTTGTGCCGTCGCCCGGGACCATCTTTCGTGGCATCGAAAAAGTGGCGCCGGGCGAGATTGTGCAGGTCAGCAACGGTCGGGCGCATCGACGCCGTTTCTGGCGACCGGACTTCAGCCAGCGCGCGCGGCGGCCGTCCTCGCCTCTTCTGCCTGTGGTGCGCGACGCGGTGGCCAGAACCGGCGTGTCGGAGACCAGCGGAGCGTTTTTGTCGGGGGGCCTCGACAGTTCCACGGTTGCCGGCGTTCTGAACGAACAGACGGACGAGGCCGCCAAGGCGTTCACGATCGGATTTGCTCAGGAAGGGTACGACGAGATCGAGTTTGCGCGCACGGCCGTTCGCCACTTCAATCTCGACCACTATGATCATTACATCACCGGGCCCGAGGTCGCCGCCGCATTCGGTGAGGTGGCACGCGCCTATGATGAACCGTTCGGCAACAGCTCGGCGGTGCCCACACTTATTTGTGCCCGGCTGGCTGCACGTAACGGTGTCACAGATCTTCTCGCAGGTGACGGTGGCGATGAGTTGTTCGCCGGTAATGAGCGCTACGCGACGCAGAAACTGTTCGGCCTCTATCAGCATGTGCCATCGACGCTGCGACGCTCGCTGCTTGAGCCGTTCTTCGGTCGAGCCTCTGTCGTGCGTAAAGGGCGCGGTTTCCAGCACAAGGTGCGTCGCTACATTGAGCAGGCCAACATGTCGATGCCGGGTCGTACGCAGACCTACAACCTGTTGCACACCACGCCGGCGGCGGAGGTCTTCGACGAGGCGTTTCTGGCTGATGTCGATACCGAGGCGCCGCTCGCCGCGCTGGCCGCGGCGTACGACGACGGCGACACGGCGGACCCGCTGGACCGGCTGCTGCAAATGGACTGGAAGTTCACGCTCGCGGATAACGACCTGCGCAAGGTGAGCCGAATGTGCGACCTCGCCGGCGTCAACGTGCACTATCCGTTGCTCGATGACGCGCTGGTGGACTACGCCATATCGGTGCCCAGTTCGCTCAAGCTCAAACGCTTCGAACTGCGCAGCTTTTACAAGCAGGAGACAGCTGGCTTCCTGCCCGCTGAGATCATCAACAAGTCCAAACACGGCTTCGGTTTGCCGTTCGGGGAATGGCTGCGCACCGACGATGACCTGCGCGCGTTGATTGGCGAGCGCGTCGATCAGGTGAAGGCGCGGGGTGTATTTTCGGAGCGCTGGGTGGATACTCTGTTAGCGCAGCACGCGTCAGACCATGCTGCGTTCTACGGCAATTTCGTATGGGTACTCGCCATGTTTGAGGAATGGTGTCAGCAGCACGACGTGGTGTGCTGACCGCGCAACGGATTATCGCGCTGGGTGCGATGAACGCAGCACTCGCCGTGGTCGCGGGTGCGTTTGGTGCGCACGGACTTGAAGATACGTTGCCGCCCAATTTTCTGAATGCGTTTGAGACGGGCGCGCAATATCATTTCTACCATGCACTCGCCCTGATTCTTGTCGGGCTGACGTTCAGACAGTATCCGGACTGCTTCGGACTGACGCGCGTCGCGTGGTGCATGTTAGTGGGCGTCGTCGTGTTCTGTGGCAGCCTTTACGTGCTCGCGCTGTCGGGTATCACCATTCTCGGCGCGGTCACGCCAGTGGGCGGTGTCGCGTTTATCCTCGCGTGGGTGGGCTATGCCGTGGCGCTCTGGCGCGCCTGACCATGACGCATGACACGCCCTGGTTGAACGTTGTTCTGTATCAGCCGGAGATTCCGCCCAACACCGGCAATGTTATGCGCTTGTGCGCCAATACCGGTGCGGCGTTGCATTTGGTTCACCCACTGGGCTTCGAACTCGACGACCGACGCCTGCGGCGCGCAGGCATGGATTACCGCGAGTTTGTTGATGTGAAGCAGCATGCCTCGCTTGGTGAGGCGACCGAGGCTGCCGGCGGGCGGATGTATGCGCTCTCCACGCGCGGCCGTCGGTCACCATACGACGTCCGGTTTGAACATGGTGACTGCGTTGTGTTCGGACCCGAGACGCGCGGTCTGCCCACGTCGGTGCTCGACGCGCTGCCCGACGACCAGTGTCTGCGTTTGCCGATGCGACCGCAAAGCCGCAGCCTTAATCTGTCCAACGCGGTCGCCGTTGTGGTCTACGAGGCGTGGCGACAGTACGCGTTTACCGGGGCGCTCGACATTTCGTGAAAGTGATCACTGCGGTCCCTGGCTTCGGCCGATAGCCTTGCGAATTCAGCTATTGCAGGGACAGCGTTATGCTCCGAGCTTCTTCGATTCGATTTGCCGCCGCGTGCGGCGCCGGTCTTTTGGCGACTGCGTTATCCGGTGCGGCCATGGCCGATGACAATGTCTGGGTCGGTGCCAAAGCCGGCACGCTTGGCGTTGGTCTTGAAGGCACGTGGCGCCCGGTGCCGTATCTGGATTTCCGCGCCGGGATAAACGCCTTTTCCTACGACGACGAACGATCCGAAGCGGGAGTCGATTACGACGCTTCGCTGGATCTTCAGACGCTGTACGCCACGGCCAATCTGCGCGTCCCGTTGTCGCCCTTTCGGGCCACAGTGGGCCTGTTCAGCAACGGCAACGAGGTAAATCTGGTCAGCCGTGACAGCAGCACGTACACCATCGGCGGCACCACCTACAACGCCAGCGATGTGGGCACCCTTCGAGGTGATGTGGGCTTTGACAGCATCGCCCCGTACGCGGGCGTCGGTTTGGATTTCCGCTTCATTGATCGTGTGGGCGTGCATCTGGACGCGGGTGTGTTGTTCCAGGGCGCGCCGGAGTTGAGTCTGACGGCGGACGGACCGATCGCCGGTTCTGCTCAGTTCCAGAGTGAGCTGGCGGTGGAACAGGCTGAGCTACAAGCGGAGCTCGACGATTTTGAGCTGTACCCGGTGGTGTCGCTGGGAATCAGCGTCAACTTCTGACGGCCATCACTCGCGCCGCAGACTGCGGCGCATGAGTTCGACGACCGCGTCGCGCGGATCTTTTCCGGCGTATAGAACGTCGTGGATGCGCTGCACGATGGGCATATCCACGTTGTGCTGGTTCGCCACGTCCAGAACGGCACGTGCTGCGCGCACGCCCTCCACAACCTGGCCGATCTCGCGCGCGGCCTCGTCGATCGACTTGCCAGCTGCCAGCATCAGACCCATGCGTCGATTTCGTGACAGGTTGTCCGTGCAGGTCAACACAAGGTCGCCCATGCCCGCGAGACCCTTGAACGTGTCCGGATCAGCGCCCAGCGCCTGACCCAGACGCGACATCTCGGCCAGTCCGCGGGTGATCAAGCCCACGCGGGAGTTGGCGCCGAAGCCCAGACCGTCCGACGCACCCGCGCCGATCGCCAACGCGTTTTTCACCGCGCCGCCCACTTCCACCCCGATCATGTCGGTGCTGAGATACGCGCGGAAGGCCTCATTGGACAGGCATCTGGCCATATCCCGGGCGAACGCATCGTCGTTGGCCGCCACGGTCATCAGCGTAGGCAGGCCCGCTCCGACCTCGGCGGCAAACGTGGGCCCCGACAGTACGGCCGTGGTCCGCTGCTGTCCGAGCACATCGAGTGCAATCTGGTGCGGTAGCTGGCCGGACCCTTCCTCGAAGCCTTTCGTTGCCCACGCGATTCTCGCGTCGGCAAGAACGTCCGGACGGATGGCTTCCAGTGTGGTGCGAAACGCGTGGCTTGGAACGGCAACGAGAATATCGGCGGCCGATCTCACCGCGTTGGCAAGGTTGGTCTCGGTACTGAGGCCATCGGGAAACGGCACGTCCGGCAGGTACCGGGCGTTCTGTCGATCGGTGGCCATCGCAGCCAGCGCATCGGTATCGCGCCCCCACAGAATGACAGGGCGACCGACGCGCGCCAGCTGCACCGCGAGCGCCGTGCCCCACGAGCCGGCGCCAAGAACCGCGATGGGTTGCTTCAATCGCGTGTCGGTCATCACCAACGCCAGAGCGCGCTAGTGCGCCCCGGCGGCCTCGCGCTGGCGTTGGGCCAGCATGGCGTCAAAATTGATGGGCTGGATCGGGATCATCGGGAAGCCGCCCTTCATCACCAGGTCGGTGATGGCTTCACGCGCGAACGGGAACAACTGCGTCGGGCAGAAGCTGTTGAGCACCGCCGGCAGTTCTTCATCGGTGAAACCGGCCACATAGAAAATGCCGGCGTACTTCACCTCGCACAACAGCGCGGTTTCCTTCTCGATCTGTGCATCCACCTCAACGGTGAGGGTGACGTCAAAAACCTGTCCCGGCGTCTCGGCTGGCAACTCGATCCGTGCGTTCTGCGTGGAAATATTGAGTTTGACCTCGGGCTTCCATTCACCCTGGAAGATCTGCGGCGCCTTGGGCGACTCGAATGAACAGTCCTTGAGGTACATGCGCTGGATTCCGACTTGTTTGTCTTGTCCGGGCGCAGCGCCCGCGTTTTCTTCAGCCATGGGTTGGCTCCTTGGATTTCAGTTAGAAGAGGGTGGTCTCAGAGACCCAGCATGGGGTCGAGCCGGCCTTCGCGGTCCAGCGCGTGCAGGTCGTCGCAACCCCCAACGTGGGTGTCATCAATAAAAATCTGCGGCACGCTCGTGCGGCCGGTCAATTCGGTCATGGCCGCACGCTTGGCGCGATCGGCGACGTCAATCTCATTGAACGCCACGCCCTTTTTATTCAAAAGAGCCTTGGCGCGTACGCAGAACGGGCAGAACTGCGTGGTGTACATCGTAATTGCAGGCATCGGACTCTCCGTGTGAGCGGGCTGCGCTGTGCGTATGGCGATCGGTTACTTGCCTTTTTCGATCGGGAAGTTATCCCGCATCCACGCGACCAACCCGCCTTTCAGATTGACCACCTGAGCAAAGGCCAGACCGCGCAAAATCCCCACCGCGCTCGCGCTCGCCGCGCCGTTTTCGTCATACACAACCACCGGCTGGTCTTTGAGCGCCCCCAGTTTCCTGGGGGCCTGATCGGCCAACTCATCCATCGGGATGTGGCGTGCGTTAATAATGTGTCCGCTCTGATAACGCTCAAAACTGCGTACGTCGATGACGGTGGCGCCGGCGTTGATCAGTCGAACCGCGCTTTGCGGGTCCAGATCGATATTGCGTCGGCTGGCCATGCGGACCTCATTGCCCAGCGTCACAATCGTCAGAAACACCGCCGACGAGACCAGAATGGGGTGGTTGGCGGCAAATTCAAGCAATCGGTCCATCTGGGTCGTGTCCTGATCCGGCGGGGTGGGTTTTGGGTGACAGCACCACGGCTGCCGCGTGCGCAGGGCCTTGGGCGCAGGGCCTCGGGCGGGTGCTGCGCGGCGCGAGAGTATAGCACCCGTCACCAGTCGCCGGGTGTCGGCGCGCGTCGCCCCGGCACGCTGCTAAACTCCGCCCAAGCATGTAATACCCGACCGGAATCGTTCCACATGACCCAACAACCGCGCCCCGTCGCGCTCATTATTCTTGACGGATTTGGACATAACGAGGCCCGCGATGGCAACGCGGTGATGGCCGCCGAGAAGCCCGGCTGGGATCGCATTTGTCGTGAGGGCGTCCAGACGTTGATCCACACGTCCGGTGAGCAGGTTGGTCTTCCGGACGGACAGATGGGCAACTCTGAGGTGGGCCACCTCAATATCGGCGCGGGGCGTATCGTGTATCAGGATTACACGCGTATCAGCCGCGCAGTCGACGACGGCAGCGTTCTGGATAACCCAGCGCTCATCGATGCCATGGACGCTTGTAGGGCTTCGGGTAAAACGCTGCACTTCCTTGGTCTGCTGAGTCCGGGCGGTGTGCACTCACACGAAAAACACTTGCACGCGCTTATCCGGATGGCGCGCGCCCGCGGCGTGCAGAATCTGGCGGTCCACGCCATGCTCGACGGTCGCGACATGCCACCGCGCAGCGCCGGACCGTCGATCGAAAAACTGGAGGCGCTACTTGCCCGCGAAGGTGTGGGCTGCATCGCGTCGCTCACCGGGCGGTTCTACGCCATGGATCGCGATAATCGGTGGGAGCGAGTCGAAAAAGCCTATCGGCTGTACACCGAGGGAATGAGCGAGCAAACGGCCCCGGATGCTCTGACCGCCTTGGCGGATGCGTACGCCCGCGACGAGTCGGATGAATTTGTCTCTCCGGTGCGCATAGCGGATACGCCGATCATCGAGGACGGCGACGCGGTCATCTTCTGGAACTATCGAGCCGACCGCGCGCGTCAGCTGACACGGGCGTTTATCGAGCCTGACTTTGACGCCTTTGCGCCGCGCCGATTCGTGTCGTTGCAGCATTATGTGTGTCTTACCCGGTATCACGCGGACTTCAATACGCCGGTCGCGTTCGCGCCGCAGTCCTTGCCCAACGTTTTTGGTGAAGTGGTCGCAGGCCACGGGCTGCAACAACTGCGTATTGCCGAGACCGAGAAGTACCCACACGTCACGTTCTTTTTTAACGGTGGCGTTGAGGTGCCGTTTGATGGGGAAGCGCGCATCCTCGTGCCCTCCCCCAAGGTCCGGACCTACGACCTGCAGCCTGAGATGAGCGCGGCCGAGGTCACGGACAAGCTGGTCGCTGCGATCGACAGCCGCGAGTTTGATGCGATCATCTGCAATTACGCAAACCCGGATATGGTGGGGCACTGCGGCGACTTTGATGCGGCAGTCAAGGCAGTGGAAGCGGTTGATCAGGGTCTCGAGCGTGTCCGCGAGGCCATGGCCCGCGCCGGCGGCGTCATGCTGGTGACCGCGGACCACGGCAATGCGGAACAGATGATCAACCCGCAGACCGGTGAACCGCACACCGCGCACACCACGTTCCCTGTGCCACTTGTACTGCACGGTCAGGACGGCGAACTGCGTGAGGGCGGCATCCTCGCTGATCTCGCGCCGACGCTGCTGGCGCTGATGGGGCTACCACAACCGGAAGAGATGTCCGGCCGCTCTTTGTTGTTGTGATGTCGGGGGCTCGCGCGGATCAGCGTGTCTCAAGCTGGTGCGCGGCGCTGCTCGTCGTGCTGGCAACGTGGCCGGGTTGGGCGGTCGCCGATGACAATGAAGCAAGGCTTAAGGCATTGCGCCAGCGCATCGAGGCCGTCAACGAACAGATCGCCCGTGATGTGACCCGTCTCGATAGCGGCGTCGCCGAGCTTCGCAAACTCGATCTCGAGGTACAGGCGGCCGACCGTCAACTTTCCGAACTCGGCCATGCCATCCACGCAACACGGGAAGAACTCAATGCGCTGCGCGCTCGCGAGGCGGAGCTTGAGGCCGCCCTTGCAGCGGACCGAAGCGAGCTGGCCAGCCAGGTGCGATCGGCCTTTCTAAGCGGTGGGCGCGAACGCATACAGCTGATGCTCAATCAGGAAGACCCGGCATTTGTCGGCCGCATGGGTACTTATTATCGGCTGTTCTCTGAACGGCGCGCGCAAGCAATACGGGCGGTCGCCAAACGCCTTGAAGCGCTCAAGCAGGTCGCAGAACAAGTGGTGAAGACCGAGGCGACGCTCCAGCAAAAAATCGCGTCAGAAAACCGTGGGCGGGAAACACTGGCCGCAACACGTGCCGAGCGTGCTCAGTTGATCGCACGCATTCGCCAAAGAATCGAAACGGGCAACGGCGAGAGAGCCACCCTCGAACGCGAGCAGGCACGGCTTGAGGGATTGATCGCAGATTTGCAGGCGATCCTCAAGAACTTCCCCGTGGCCAGCAAAAATGCGTTCCCCAAGCTGAAGGGGGAGCTGGCGTGGCCTATTACAGGTCAGTTGCTGGCAGACTTCGGGCAACCGCGTGGCAGCGCAGATGTGCGTTGGAACGGGGTCCTCGTGGGCGCCGAGCGCGGGACGGCCGTTCGCGCCATCGCCCGGGGTCGCGTGGCGTACGCCGACTGGTTGCCGGGGCTCGGTCTTTTGACCGTACTTGAGCATAGCGACAACTACATCAGTCTCTACGGCTTCAACGAATCGTTGGCGCGGGAGGCCGGTGAGTGGGTGGATGCAGGTGACATATTAGCCGCCGTCGGCGATAGCGGCGGGCAGACGCGTACGGCGCTTTACTTCGAAATCCGTCGCGCCAGCAAGCCACTGAACCCGCATGACTGGTTCGCGTCGACCGTGTCCGGTCGCTAAACGTGGACTGCGCACGGGCTCGCCCGACGAGCAAAACGCTGTGCTATGTTCGTAGGCCGACCCGAATATGAGGCGTTCGGCCTTATGACCCAGATCCATCGTGTTTGTCTTTCGATTGCGCTCGGCGCCTTGATTGGTGTGGCGCTCGCGTTGCCGCGTGTTCACGCGGATGTGGATGCTGAGCCGGAACCGTCGGACGAGCTGTCATGGGAAGAAGCGCGGCTGCTTGCCGAAGTGCTCGAAAGGGTGAAACGGGATTATGTCGAGCCGGTGGACGATCGGGTTCTGATCGAGGCGGCGGTGGAGGGCATTCTGAAGAGCCTCGATCCGCACTCGGCGTTTCTCGACGATCGCAAGTTTCGGGAGATGCGCATCTCGACTGAGGGAAACTACGCCGGTATCGGCGTGGAGATCAGCCTGCGCGACCAGTCCGTCACCATCGTGGCGCCGATTGATGACACGCCGGCGGCGCGCGCTGGCATCGCGCCTGGGGACACGATCCAAAGCGTGGACGATGTGCCGGTCGATCCCGAAGATCTGGATGCGAGCGTTGAACGTATGCGCGGCGAGATCGGTACGCCCGTGCGGCTGTCGGTGAGCCGCGAGGGTGTGGACGGTCTGCTGCATTTCAATCTGGTACGCACGCGCATCGAGTTGCACAGCGTGCGTTCCGAGTTACTCGAACCGGGCCTCGGTTACCTGCGGATTCGTCAGTTCTCCGAGACCACCGGGCGTGAGGTGGCCGAGTCGCTTCTGGCGCTGCAGGACACTAACAACGGAGATCTGGACGGTGTGGTGCTCGATTTGCGCAATAACCCCGGCGGCTTGCTGGACGCGGCCGTGGAGGTGTCCGATGCGTTTCTCGATGATGGCGTAATCGTTACGGCCGACGGTCGAACAGACAGTGCCGACTTCGGATTCAGCGCGCACGCCGGCGACCTGACCAATGGTGCTCGGGTCGTTGTGCTCGTCAACGCCGGCAGTGCGTCCGCGTCCGAGATTGTGGCCGGCGCGCTCCAGGACCATGGCCGCGCGGTGATCATGGGCGACACGACCTACGGCAAAGGTTCGGTACAAAGCATCGTGCCGCTGTCAAAGGGACGCGCCATGAAGCTGACCACATCGCGCTACTACACCCCCTCGGGTCGCTCTATTCACGGTTTGGGCATACAGCCTGATCGTCGGCTGACCGGTACGCGTCCCGCGGATTTCGCCGAGGGTCTGTCTGCTGTCGCGCCGTTGGCCAAACGTGACTACGCCGTGTCGCGTGCGGTTGATGAGCTCCACAACACGGTCAACGCATTATGAAAACAGATTACCTGTCACTTGCACTCGCCGGTTCGATTGCCGCCGTGCTTGTCGGCTGCGGAGAACCGGAGCCACCGCCCCCGCCGCCGGAACCGGACCGCGAGATCAATTTCTCAATGGATGGCGATGTTTCGGGTGAACAGGTCGAGGCCGCTATTGGCGAGTTTGCAAAGGCCCTGACCGGCGACAGCGTCGAGACGGTGTCGACGGAGGTGTTGCGTGAAGTGCTGCCCAAGCGGCTTGCCGGGCTGGACCGCAGCAGTCTGAATGCGTCTCGCAACGGTATGTTCGGCATTCAGGTGTCCAACGCCGAAGCGGTTTACCGCGACGATGCCGGTGGCACATTGACCGTCAATGTTGCCGACATCGGATCTCTGCAGGGTGTGGCGGCCATGACGCTCGACTGGATCGACTCGGACTTCTACGAGGAGACCGAAACCGGCTTTAGTCGGACCGTCACCTACAAGGGCCACCGCGCTCTCGAGTCCTTCGATGAGTCTGACAGCGGCTCTCAGGGCAGCAAGGTGGTGTTTGTTGCGGACCGCTATGTGGTTGCGGTTGAGGGCGCCGACGTGTCGTTCAGGACGATCGAAAAAGCGCTCGACTCGGTGTCCATCGACAAACTCGAACGCGGGCCGACGAACTAGCTGCCGAACGTATTGCAGGCCGATACGTTGCCGGTTTCGATGCCGCGCCGAAACCACGTCATGCGCTGCTCGGACGTGCCGTGGGTGAACGACTCGGGCACCACATAGCCGCGCGCCTGTCGCTGCAGATGATCGTCGCCGACCGACGCGGCCGCGCGCAGCCCTTCTTCGACATCACCGCGTTCCAGAATATTGCGTTGTCTCTGCGCGTGGTGCGCCCACACGCCCGCATAGCAGTCGGCTTCCAATTCCATCCGGATTTGCAACTGGTTGGCCTGCGTCTTGCTGCTGCGGCGTTTGGCGTCCTGCACGTCCCGCGCTCGGCCCGTCAGGTTCTGGATGTGGTGTCCCACTTCATGCGCCACAACGTAGGCCAGCGCAAAGTCGCCGCTGGCGCCCATCTTCTCCAGTTGCGACAGAAAGCTCAGGTCCATATAAAGCTGGCTGTCGCCCGGACAGTAGAACGGGCCGCTCGCCGCCGACGCAAAGCCGCACGCTGACTGCACCTGATCGCGGAAAATGACCAGCTTGGGCTGGCGATAACGGCTGCCGCTTGCCGCGAACAGCTGACCCCAGACATCTTCGGTGTCACCGAGGACCACCGAGAGAAAGTCCATGACCTGTGCTTCGGCGGGATCATTAACGGGCGCCGACGTCGACGGTGTGCCGCCACCGCTTTGCAAAAGTGACCCGGGGTCCTGACCAAACAGAAACATGGCGATCAGTGCCAGAATGATCGCGCCGCCGCTCAGCGTGGCGGTCTTGCGTCCACGTCGTCCCCGTGCGTCCACGACGTTTCGGCTGCGTCGGCCTTTCTCCCAGCGCATGATGTTCTCCCCGGATGTCGGTGACCGCTTGCGCGCGTCACTTATTGTTGTTTTTGCGAAGTGTAGCAGGGTCCGAACCGCGGCTCGGTATACTCGGATGATGACGCCTCTGAAGGGATCAATCGCCGTTGCCCTCGCCGTGCTGGTGTGGGGCCTGTATGCCACGGTGGCGGACGTGAGCTTCTGGTCATCGGAGCCGCGCTACTCACGGGTCGCAGGCCCATACTGGGTGGGCGTGTGCGGCGAGCTTGAGCGCGCCCGACGCGACGTATTCAGACAGCGCTATCCCGATATCGAGTTCGGGCCGCCAACGCCGTGCGGCGCCGAGGGCACGTTTTCGGAGGTCATGACGGATATCACGCTGCCCGGCCAGCGCGCGCCGTCGGCCATGTTGCTGACCCGGCCGGGCAGTGACGAGCGGGACATCGCCCCTCTGGCGCGGGACGGTGTCACCCCCGAGTCTGACGCGGTCGACTCGATGGCCGGAATCATTGATGAAGCGCTCGATCGACCGCAGCCGAGAAGCACCCTGTTACCTGGTCCGGCCCTTGTGTCCCTGGCGCTGTGGTGGCTGGCGGCGCGGTTGCCGATCGCGTCCGCTCGTCGTTCGGGCCTTCGACTTGCGCTTGCCCTGCTGTTCGTCGGCAGTTTGGCTGGCTGGCCCATCGTGCTCATGGCGCCGACGCGACTGTTTCCGGCTGTTGTATTGGCAACGATGATCGCACTGGCGGTGTCTTTCGCCGTGTCCGCGCGCGTGGCGCGCGACATGGCGATGCGAACACGCGTCGGTGCCGCCGCGCGCGGTGGTGTGTTCGGGCTTGGTATTCTGGTCGTGTTTACTGCCGCGTTCGTTAACATCCACGGTTTCATCACGCCGGTGTTTCGTCCGCCAGACGCGTCACTGTCGCCCGGCGCGTGGCTGCACCATGACTTCATCCGGCCCGCGATCTCGTTGATGTTTGCAGCCATGCTGCCGAGCGCGCTGTTCGGCGTGGTGTACGGCTGGTGGTACCGAAGGGCGCGTGACGCCGCTGGCAACCCGTGAGCGCCCGCGCGCGCCGTTCGGGTACACTTCGCACTGCTCAAAACCACAATGCCGCGCTATGAACGATATCCGCCTCCTTTTCCCGATGGCCGCACTGGTGCTGGTCACTTTTCTGGTTGCCGCCGTCATGCTGATTCAGCGAATCGCCGCAACGCGAAACAGACGCGTCAGCATTGGCGATTTTCGCCTCAACATCTTCGCGGACGATGCACCCACGCGCATGCTGCAGGCGGCTCGCAACTACACCAACCTGTTCGAGATGACGGTGTTGTTTTACGCCGTGTGTCTGGCAGCGATCGCCACACGAATGTCGGACGATCTGATGGTTCAGCTCGCCTGGGTCTATGTGGTTGCCAGAGCGGTGCACAGCCTCATCCACATCACCATCAATAATGTCTTGCTGCGCATGACCGCATTTTTTGCCAGCGTGGGCGTGGTGGGCTACATGTGGGTTCGTCTTGTGAGCAATGCACGCGCGGCGCTCGGCGCATGAGGCCCTTTCGCGACACGCGCATTTGTGTTCATCGCGCTGCGAACCTGATTGAAGGCAATCTGATTCGCGGTTTGCTCGAGTCGTCTGGCATTGAGGTCGAACTGCGTGGCGGGGCCCTGTCGGCCGCCTACCCCGGCGTTGCCGAGATTTCAGACACGCGCGTGTTTGTCACGCCGGTTAATGAGATTAGAGCGAAGAAGATCATCGAGGAATACGAGTCACGTACGGCGCAGGGAAAGCGTTGGACCTGCAGCCATTGCGGGGAAGCCAATACCGCGGCTTTTGAAACCTGCTGGCAGTGTCAGCAGGCATCGCCGGACACGCCGCGGGTGCGGGACTGATGTCGATTATCGTCGCGGTGCGCAAGGGCGATACGGCGGTGATCGGCGCGGACACCGCCGAGAGTGAAGACGATCTGGTCATACGGGCCGAATACATCGTCAACCATTCGAAACTCGTTCAGGCCGGTGACAGTGTATTGGGCATGGCAGGTTGGTCGGCCACCCAGCATATTCTGGACGCGGTCGTGCGCGAGAAAAAAGTCGAGCTCGATTTTTCAAGTGCCACGTCAATTTTTGACAGCGCCCGCGCGCTGCATGAGGTGATGAAGTCGGATTACTTCATGGACCCGCAGGAAGAAAAAGATCAGCCGGTAGAGTCGAGTCAGATCAGTGCGTTGATTGTGAACCGCAACGGCTTGTTTGAGCTTGAGAGCTATCGATCTGTAGCCGAATACACCCGGTTCTGGGCCATAGGGTCCGGCAAGCGCCTCGCGATCGGGGCCATGCACGCGCTGTACGATCGCTG
The DNA here is from genome assembly GCA_039026595.1 of Pseudomonadota bacterium. GTDB lineage: Bacteria > Pseudomonadota > Gammaproteobacteria > Steroidobacterales > JBCCMA01 > JBCCMA01. The sequence goes on along the minus strand of JBCCMA010000003.1, from coordinate 17,595 downwards.
CGATGATCCCGAAGACATCGCGCGGGCCGGTCTGGCGGCCGCCTGCGACTTTGACGATGGCTGCTGTGCGCCCGTCGAACTGAAGCGCGTGGCGCTGAGCGCGACCTGATAAGGGCATTGCGCTGGGGGATGCGGAACAGGCCCTCGCTCGGCTGGCCAACGCGGGCATCCCGGTGGACATCGTGTTTGAGCAGGGCGTCGCCACGCTCAGGCTCCGACGCGCTCGCTAAAGTCGCAGCGCGGACTTGTAGTGACGGCGGCAGGTTGAGACATAGAGTTCATTACCACCGATGGCCACCTGGTCGCCGTCACTGACCGGCGTTCCGTCTTCGCTTATGCGCACGACCATCGTGGCTTTCTTGCCGCAATGGCACACGGTTTTGATCTCTTTGAGGTTGTCCGCCCACGCCAGCAGGTAGTGACTTCCCTCGAACAACTCGCCCTGGAAATCTGTCCGCAATCCGTAAGCAAGCACCGGAATATCCAGTCGGTCGCAGACTTCACCGAGCTGGAACACCTGGTCCCGGGACAGAAACTGCGCTTCGTCCACGAGCACGCAGTGGATGGTTTGCTGGAGCGCTTCACGCCGAACGTAGGCGAGTATGTCCTCGTCTGGCGTGACGCTGATGGCATCGGTTTCAATGCCGATGCGCGATTTGACCAGTCCGTCTCCGTGTCGTGTGTCCACGGCCGGCGTGAAGACCAGCGTATTCATGCCGCGCTCGCGGTAGTTGTGATTGGACTGTAACAGCGCGGTGGACTTTCCCGCGTTCATTGCCGAATAGTAAAAATAGAGCTTGGCCATGGCGTGCATTGTGCTTGAGTGCAGCCGGCACAGTACCAAAACCGGACGCAGTGGTGGCGCGTGCTAGCATCGCGCGATGCACGCCGCCGCCACTGAACTGACCCTCCGCTCGGGTCGCGCTGTTTTCGACGAAATCCGCCGTGCGGCCGCCCGCCTCGACGGGGTGGCCAAGCGCACGCCCGTTCTGACCAGTCGTAGTCTGGACGCGGCGGTTGGCGGAGCCGTTTTCCTGAAAGCCGACCATTTGCAGTGTGTTGGCGCATTCAAATTCCGTGGTGCGTACAACGCCATGGCGAAGCTTGACGACGCGGCGCGCCGTCGCGGTGTCCTGACTTATTCTTCCGGCAATCACGCGCAGGCTGTGGCGCGGGTCGGGCAAATGCTTAGAATCGAAACGGTCATCGTGATGCCGGACAACGCGCCGGCGCCGAAACTGGCCGCCACACGCGAATACGGCGCGCGGGTCATTACATTTGATCCGTCCGAGCAGACGCGCGAGGACGTGGCCGCCGCGCTCCCCGAGGCGCGGACCCACACGTTGATTCCCCCGTTCGATCACTATGATGTGATCGCAGGCCAGGGTACTTGCGGGCTCGAGCTGTTGGAGCAGGCGCCGCAGCTGGATCGGATACTCGTGCCGACGGGCGGTTCGGGTCTTTTGTCCGGATGTTCCGTGGTGGCCCATTATCTCGGCACCCGATGCGACGTCATTGGCGTTGAGCCCGCGCTGGCGGATGACGCTGCGCGTTCCCTGCGTAGCGGCCGGATCGAGGTGGCGCACGACACGGGACGCACGATCGCGGACGGCACGCGCACGACGTCCGTTGGCCAGCGAAATTTTGCATTGATGCAGGCCTACACCCGGGACGTCGTTACCGTGTCAGAGGAGGCAATTCGACGCGCAATGCGCTTTGTGTTCGAGCGACTGAAGCAGGTGGTCGAGCCCTCCGGCGTGCTCGGTCTGGCGGCGCTGATGGAAGGTGCTGTGTCGGCCGACGGGCGCTCCGGCGTCATTCTGAGCGGCGGCAATGCCGACCCTCGGTTGTTTGCTGAGATCATCGGGGCACCAGCCGGCGACCGCTAGCGAGGGAATTTTGCGGCGGAATGCTGCACACCCAGCGTGTGCGCGGCGAGCTGCCGTTCGCGCGTGCCGTCGCGGACAAAATCGAGCAAGTCAGACCAGAAATGCGGGTGGCCGGCCAGCTTCGCCTTCAGAGGAGGCTCAGCGGCGAAGGCGCAGGCGGTGAGCGCGGGCAGGTCGCGCGTGGCGAGCAGGCGTACCACGGTGTCTGTCATTCCGAGGAACAGGCGCGCCACGTCGTCGTGTTGCTGGCAGAGCTGTCTGGCGTAGATCAACACCGTCAAGGCCAGCGCAGCACCGGGGTCGGGGGTTGACAGAGGTGTAAGCTGGCTGGCATCGATCTGCTGCCATACGCCAGCGTCGGCGAACGCGATATCGAACAAACTGTACGGACAGGTGGCGAGGCGCTCGAGTTCGCGTTCGCTCAAGCCCTGGAGCGCCTGTTGTGCGCAGCGGTCCAGTCCGGCCCGATCTGCGAACGGCTCGTCTGAGACAACGAGGTCGATGAACTGCCGGTTCATATCGTGCAGATCGCTGAGCAAAGAGCCGTGCGTGCGACGCGGCGGTCGGCTCAGGTAATTCAGCTCGTCCATTTTTTTCCCATCCGCGGCATGACCCCAGAGTCAGTTTGAGCCGCTCACCCCTGTTCGTCACAGGGGCAATTCCGGCTAAATTAGACATAAAGGCTGGGTCGCTGATCGGGCGCTGTCATCGTATAGTTTTTCCAGATTTGGTTCAAAATTGATCGAAAAGCTGGATTTTCGGCCAAAAGTGGCTCAGATTGAGCCAATATCGGCATCTCGTCTGACGCAGCGCACAATATTTAGGGGAGCAGTATGGGGACTCAATCACGCTACCAGCGGGAACGCTCGCAGCTCGAGCTGGCGCTTGAAATGATCGCGTTCGAAGCGCGCACGCGCACCATCCGATGCTGTACCGGCTTATCGGACGATCGCATCCGCAAGCTGTACACGGTTTATTTCAAACACGATGAGCGGGGCGTATCCGTTCGGCGCCAGCGCGGCAAGTCCCCGCGTCGTGTGGATGTCTTTTTCCAGAGCAGCAGCAAGCAGATGGAGGCGACCACGCTTGCGCTTCTAATGGTGCATTACGGGGTGTTTGCAGCCGGGGTCGACGGCCGCTTGCGGCTTGCCCTGCCGCGCAACAGCGTGGGCTTCGGGCGCCGCCTGTGTCGGGTCTACGCCCTGTTCCGTACGCTTTATCCAGAGCACAGCCTGTCTTTCGAGCAGGCCTGGTCGCTATGCCTTGCCCTGGATCGCGGCGACGAGCTCGCGCTTGCGCGGTGCCTTGATTGTGACGGCCAGTTTGTGCACGACCTGCTATCGGCCGAGCGCAGCATTTGTTCGTGCTGCAGACTGCGTGACTGCGCGCCCAAAGTCCCTGAGGTGGTTCCGACGCTGGATTCGGCCCGCGAATCGCGGGCGCTTTGATTACGTCCGGGCGCTTAAGCTAGCATCAGGATTGCCCCAGTTTCGGACACCTGAATTTGCCCCCGCTGCCCGATCCCCACGCCCTGTTTACGATGGGGCTCACGGTTGTTGCGCTCGTGTTGTTCTCACGGGACCGCATTCCGCTTGAGACGTCGTGTCTCGCGGTGCTAACCACGCTCGTCACCGTCTTTTTCCTTGTGCCCTACGACAAGGAAGGCGGTGCGTTGATCAATGTGCGGGAGTTCTTCGATTTTTTCGGCAACCAGGCGGTTGTGACCATCGGCTGTCTGATGATGATCGGCAAGGCTATGGAAATGACCGGCGCGTTAACGCCGCTGGTGCGCCTGATGACCACCGGTTGGAAGCGTCGGCCGAAGGCCACGTTGTTGCTCACACTGGTCATCAGCGCTGTGGCCAGCGCGTTTTTGAACAACACCCCTATTGTTGTGATGATGCTGCCGGTGCTGGTTGCGGCGGGTCTTCGCACCAACCAGTCGGTCGCCGGACTGCTGATGCCGATGGGGCTGGCCACCATTATCGGCGGTATGGCCACGACCATCGGTACGTCGACCAACCTGATGGCCGTCGATATTGCGGCCGACCTCGGCCTGAGTCTGCGCGGCCTGTTTCACTTCACGCTTCCGGTACTGATGGCCGGCGCCGTGGGAATCGCGTTCCTCACGTTTGTCGCGCCGCGGATGTTGCCGGACCGCCAACCGCCGATGGGCGATACATCCCCGCGTATCTTTAACGCCATGCTGCACATCAGCGAGCGCAGCGTGGCGGCCGGCCTCACACTGACCGAAGTGCTCGCGGCCACGGACCAGCGTATGCGCGTCACCCGCATCCAGCGCGGTACGGACTTGTACGGTGAGGCCCTGTTCATTACCAAATTACCATCGGTCAAACTGCAGCCCGGCGATCTTCTGTACGTCGAAGACACGCCCGACCGACTCAAGGATTTCGAGTCGACCCTGCTAGTCACCCTGCACAACGTGGACGACACTGATCGGTCGGTACCGATCGATGAGGGTCATCCGTTGCGGGCAGAGGGTCAGTCCCTTGCAGAGGTGGTGGTCCGGCGTGGTTCGGTGTTGCATCAGCGCACGCTGAATGCGGTTCGTTTCGTTGAGCGCTATGGGCTTATCCCGCTTGCCATCCACCGGGCGCAGGCGCAGGCCGTTGAGACCGGCGGCGATATTGGCGAGGTGCCGTTGCGCGCTGGTGACGTGTTACTGGTTCAGGGCGCCAACGAAACGGTTCTGGATCTGAAACGCAGCGGTGAGCTGCTGGTGCTCGATGGCAGCTCGGAACTGCCGCACAGCAGTCGTGCCAATCGGGCGACGCTGATCTCCGGTGCGGTCATCGGGACCGCAGCGCTCGGGCTCCTGCCCATTTCGATTAGTGCCATCATCGGTGTGGGCCTTTTGATTCTCACCAATACGCTGAGCTGGCGGAACGCACTCAGTGCACTGAGTGTTTCGGTGATCATGATTATCGTGACCAGCCTTGCACTGAGTCATGCGCTCATCAAGACCGGCGGCGCGGAGTACATAGCGCAGGTGTTTGTTGCCTCCACCCAGTCGCTGCCCACGCCGTTCATTCTCAGCGGACTCATGCTGGCCATGGCCATTCTGACCAACGTCGTGTCCAACGCCGCCGCCGCGGGTATCGGCACACCGATCGCGCTGAGTGTCGCCAATCAGATTGGTGCGCCTGCGGAGCCGTTTTTTCTGGCGGTGTTGTTTGGCGCCAACATGAGTTTCGCCACGCCGATGGGCTATCAGACCAACCTCTTGGTCATGAGTGCCGGAGGGTATAAATTCGCTGACTTTCTGAGAATCGGTATTCCGCTCACACTAATTATGTGGGCGAGCTTTTCGCTGATTCTTCCGATCATGTACGAACTTTGACGGGCCAGCGCGCCCGGGAGACCCACATGCACCGCAGGTTCCACACGGCATTGGTTGCCGCGTTGTTTATCACCGCCTGTGCCAAGGATGCGCCTTCTGTCCCCACCCCCGATCCGGATGCGTCAATGGACGAATCGCCCGTGGATCCGGGCACGATCGAGCAAGCGTCGCTCGCCGCCAATGCGCTCTTTGATGAACTGTTCATGGAGCAGGTCAAACGCAATCCGATTTTTGCGGACTACCTGGGCGTTGGTGGGAGCCAGGACAAGTGGCCCGATCTGTCGGAGGCCTTCGCTGACGATGATCTTGCGCTCGCAAAACGCCAGCTGGCGCGACTGAAAACTAATGTGGACCCGGCCGTGCTCGATGAGGCCACTCGACTTTCGTTTCGCTTGATGGTGCGCAATCTTGAGCAACGCATCGCCATGGACCGCTGGCGGGATCACAACTATCCCGTGAACCAGATGGGAGGGTTGCAATCGGGATTGCCCACCCATCTGCGTAACGTCCACCGTGTCAGGTCGGTGGCGGACGCCAACAACTACATCGCGCGACTGAACGCGATGGGCCCGCTCCTTGATCAACTGATCGATAACCTGAAGCGGCGCGAGAACAAGGGCATCGTGGCACCGAAGTTCGTTTATCCCTACGTGATTGATGACAGCCGTCGCATCATCAGCGGCGCGCCGTTCGACGGTGAGGGCGACAGCACGCTGTGGGCCGATATCACGACCAAGATTAATGCGCTCGATATCGACGACGATCAGAAGCAGGACCTGATGTCCCGGGCCAAGCGCGCACTAACGCAGGTTGTGGGCCCGGCCTATCAGGACTTGATCGTTCACCTTGAAGGGTTGTCAAAGCGTGCCACGGCCGACGATGGTGCGTGGAAGTTTCCGGACGGGGAGGCTTTCTATGCGGCCGCGCTGCGCAGGACCACCACGACGGATATGGATGCCGAAGATATCCACGCGCTGGGTCTTGCAGAGGTTGCGCGCATCCATGACGAGATGCGTCGGATCATGGATGACGTGGGCTTTGAGGGTTCGCTCGGCGATTTCTTCGACTTCATGCGCACCGATCCGCAGTTTTATTTCGACGACACGCCCGAGGGTCGCGCCGCTTATCTGGCCGACGCCACGGCTCTGATCGACGCCATGCGCGAACGGCTCGACGACATGTTCATCGTCAAACCGAAAGCAGCGCTCGAAGTGCGGGCGGTGGAACCCTATCGCGAGGCGTCGGCGGGCAAGGCCTTCTACAACCGGCCGGCGCCTGATGGCAGTCGCCCCGGCATCTACTACGCCAATCTCTACCGGATGGCGGATATGCCGACGTACCAGATGGAGGCGCTCGCCTACCATGAGGCGATTCCGGGTCACCACATGCAGCTGGCCATCGCCCAGGAGCTCGAAGGGATCCCGATGTTCCGCAAATGGAATCGGGTGACGGCCTACACTGAAGGCTGGGGGCTTTACTCAGAGAAATTACCCAAGGAGTTTGGCTTTTACGAAGACCCGTACTCCGATTTCGGGCGTCTGGCGATGGAGTTGTGGCGCGCGTGCCGACTGGTGGTGGACACCGGTATTCACCATAAGCGCTGGACGCGTGAGCAGGCGATCGATTATCTCAGCAAAAATTCGCCCAACCCCAAAGGTGACGTGGTCAAGGCAATCGAGCGCTATATTGTGCTGCCATCGCAGGCCACTGCCTACAAGATCGGGATGAACAAGATGCTGGATCTGCGCGAGCGTGCGCGCGAGGCGCTCGGTGACCGCTTCGATCTGCGGCGTTTTCACGACGTGGTGCTGAAGAATGGTCCGGTGCCGCTCGCGGTATTGGAATCGCTCGTTGACGACTATATCCAGGGTGAGCTTGCAAAGGGTTGACCCGCCCACGGAGTCGGGTTACAAAATCAATATGCGCAAGACGCCCGCCGATTTCCTCTCGACACGTGCCCGCCACTGGTGGTGGCGTCACGCTGTGGATGGGTAAACCGACGACGCGTTAGCACTGCGCCCTCGACTTGAACCCATCTTCTCGCAAGTGAAGATGGGTTTTTTAATGCGCCGAAGAATCGGCCCGAAATGCAACTCTGGAACTGATTAGCCATGAAGGCGCCTTTTGACATACCGGCCGATCTCGACACACCGGTCTCTGCGTTCCTGAAACTGAAAGACTTTGCTCCCGTCTTTCTGCTTGAGAGCGTGACCGGTGGTGAGCAACTGGGCCGCTACTCCTTTATCGGACTTGGCGAGGCACTGCGCGTGCGGTTGGACTCTGAGGGTCTTCGCGTCGGGGATGACGTGCTGCCGCGGCCATCCGATCGCAACGCGCTGATGTCAGCACTGCGCGACGCGATGGGTCGCGCTCCCGTGCTCGCGCACGATGAGCTCAATCTTCCGTTTCGCGGCGGGCTGGTCGGTGCCGCGTCTTACGATGTCGTGCGCTACTTTGAAGACCTGCCCGATACCAACGCGCCGTCCGGGTTGCCCGATCTGTCATACGTCGCACCCGAGTCGGTTCTTGTTTTTGATCACCTGACCCGTCGGGCCGGTGTGCTGCACGGCGGCAGTGATGTTGCGCGTCGCGCGTTGTCCAACAATATCGCGGCGGCGCTGCGCGGACCGCTGCCCAAAGCGGCGGGCGCGGCGAGCGTGTCCGCGCCATCGGCGAGCATCTCGGAGCCTGATTTTCTGCAGCATGTCAGCGCTGCGCAGGAACAGATCGCGGCGGGTAACGTGTACCAGCTGGTGCTGTCGATTTGTTTCTCGGGCAAGTGCGATGCGCACCCGTTTGAGGTGTACCGCGCCCTGCGCTTACTCAATCCGTCGCCGTACATGTATTACCTGTCGCTCGACGACACGCACGTGGTTGGCTCATCGCCTGAAGCGCTGGTGACGCTGAACGACGGGGTAGCCAGCCTGCGCCCCATCGCGGGCACGCGCCCGCGTTCGGACGATCCGGACACCGATCGTGCGCACGGCGTGGACTTGTCGGGGGACCCCAAAGAGATCGCCGAGCACGTGATGCTCGTGGATCTGGCGCGAAATGATCTGGGACGCGTTGCCCGGCCCGGCACCGTTCGCGTTGACCCCTACCGCGTAATCGAACGCTACAGTCACGTAATGCATCTGGTCAGCGGCGTCTCCGGCGAACTTGAACCCGATTACGATGCGTTTGATCTGTTCGCCGCGGCGTTCCCGGCGGGGACGCTGGTTGGCGCACCCAAGGTCAAGGCGATGTCGCTGATCGATGAGGTCGAGCCCGTGCGGCGGGGGTGGTACGCAGGGACGGTGGGTTACTTCGGACACGGCGGCTCCATGGACCAGGCGATCGCCATTCGGACCATGATTTTGCGTAACGGGACCTATCAGTTTCAGGCAGGTGCCGGCATCGTGGCCGACAGCGACCCAAAGAGTGAATACAACGAAGTGCTGGCCAAGTCGCAGATCCTGCGACAGGCGCTGGCGATGGCCGAGGCGGGACTGTGAGCGCGCGCGTACTTCTGATCGACAATTACGACTCTTTCACCTACAACCTGGTGCAGGCGTTCCGGGCACTGGGCGCCGACGTGCCGGTGTATCGCCACGACAAGATCTCGGTTGAAGACGCGCTGGCGCTGGACATCTCGCATCTGGTGATTTCTCCGGGTCCGGGAGAACCGGGTGCCGCGGGTATCAGCGTGGCGGCGGTGCAGGCCTTTACCGGGCGGGTGCCGATACTCGGCGTGTGTCTTGGCCACCAATCGATCATAGAAGCGTTCGGTGGGAGCATCGTGCGCGCCGAGCGACAGATGCACGGCAAGACGTCCATGATCGACCATGACGGGAAGGGCGTTTTTGACGGCATCAACAGTCCGATGGAGATCGGGCGCTATCACTCGTTGATTGCCGATCCCCCGTACGTGCCCGATGTATTGACCGTTACCTCTCGAACAGCACGCGGCGAAATTATGGGCGTGCGCCATCGTGAGCACCGCGTTGAGGGTGTGCAGTTTCATCCCGAAAGCGTTTTGACGCCGGAGGGCAATACACTGCTCAACAACTTCCTTCAGGTTTCTCAGCCATGAGCGAATCGACCGCGTTGTTGCGTCAAGCGCTTGAACACGTGCTGGCCGGCCAGAACCTGTCCGAGTCGCAGGCCTCTGACGTGCTGCGTGCACTGACCGATGAAGAGGTATCGCCTGTCCTCTCCGCTGCCGTGCTGACGGCGCTGCGTGCCAAAGGCGAGACCGCCGAAGAGATCCGCGGGTTTGCCAACGCCATGCGCGCTCTGGCGCGTCGCCCGTCGCTTGTGACCGAGCAAAAAGCCATCGACATTGTCGGCACCGGGGGTGACGGATCGGGCAGCCTCAATCTGTCCACGGGCAGTGCCCTTCTGACCGCAGCGTGCGGGGTGCCGGTGGTCAAACACGGTAACCGGTCGGTCTCAAGCCGGAGCGGCAGCGCGGACGTGCTCGAGAATCTGGGGCTGCCGATGCCGATGGATGAGGCCGCCACCGCTCGCGCGTTGCAACAGGTTGGCTTTACGTTTTTGTTTGCGCCGTTTTACCACCCGGCGATGAAGGCGGTGGCGCCGGTGCGTCAGGGTATGGGCATCCGGACGGTATTCAACGTGCTCGGTCCGCTGACCAATCCGGCCGAGCCACCGTTTGCCGTGATCGGCGCGTTCAGTCGTCCGGTCGCCAGATTGATGGCCGAAGCGCTGAGCGGTATGCGCATTGAGCGGGCGTTTGTGATTCACGGCGAGCCGGGCTGGGACGAGGCCACGCCGGTCGGCGCGTACGATGTGTTCGACGTGCGACCCGGCCAGGTGATCAGCGAGCGACGCGATCCGCGTGATGACGGATTTGCGCGCTGCACGCCGGAGGCGCTGGCGGGCGGGGATGCCAACGACAACGCCGACGCCCTGCGCGATGTCCTGCGCGGTCGTGTCGAGAATGCCCACTTCGACGCGTTGGTGCTCGGTGCGTCGCTTGCACTTGAGGTTTGCGGCGCGGCGACCACACGTCGGGCGGCAGTCAGCATGGCGCGTGACGCAATCCACGATCAGCGTGCGACCCAGGTGCTGGACACGCTCGCGGCTCAGGAACGCCAGCCGGTCTCCGGTCGATGAGTGATTTTCTGGCCAGCATGCAACGTTCGAGCGAAGCGCGGTGCGCCGAGGCGCGCGGCGCGCGTCCCTTGAGCGAACTGGAGAGTCGTACGGCCGATATGCCACCACCACCGGCGCTGCGTGCGGGCTTTGATCGATTCGATATCATTGCTGAGATCAAACGTCATTCGCCGGCCGAAGGCGCACTTGCGGATGATGACAATGTTCCCCATGCCATCGCGAAACGCGCGCTGGCCTACGCACGCGGCGGCGCCTGCGCGATTTCGGTTTTGACCGAGCCGTCGCGCTTTGGCGGCGACCTGACGCACGTGTCGGTGGCGTCTGCGGCGGTGGAGTCGCAGGGGGTCCCGGTCATGCGCAAGGACTTTCTGGTGGACCCGTATCAGCTCTATGAGGCGCGGGCGGCCGGCGCGGGCGGCGCCCTGTTGATCACGCGTATGTTGAGTGACGCGCAGTTGTCCGAGATGCTCGACGTGGCGGACGCACTCGGTTTGTTCATTTTGATTGAAGCGTTCGACGCCGACGATCTCGCGCGGAGCCAGGACCTGGCCCTCAAGCGCGAGCGGCGGCCGCTGGTGGGGATCAATACACGGGATCTCACCACGCTCGATGTCGACCCGGAACGCCTTGCCACGCACGCCCCGCTGTTCGATCACCGTCTCTTGTCGGTGGCCGAAAGCGGTGTAGCGAATGCGCAGGACGCCTGCCGGATTGTGGGCCTGGGCTATCGCCTGGCCTTGGTCGGCACGGCGTTGATGCGTGCCAGACTGCCCACGGCGTTTCTGGAATCGATGCTGACCATCGCGCGATCCAGCGGTATTTACCCCGAGCCGGGGCACGGTTGATGGCGCTGTGGATCAAGATCTGCGGTTTGCGCAACACCGAGTCCATCGACGCGGCGATTGAGGCGGGCGCAGACGCGGTGGGCTTTGTCTTTGCGCCGTCGCCGCGCGAGGTGACGCTCAATGAGGCGGCTCCGCTGGTTAACCACGCGCGGGGTCGCGCTGAGATTGTGGCGGTGATGCGGCATCCGCGGATGGCTTGGATCACGGAGGTCTGCGCGTGCATCCAACCGGACTGGCTGCAGTCCGACGCGCCTGATCTGCACGGCGTGATGCTCGCTGGGCGCGTTACGGCGCTGCCGGTCTACCGTGATGATGCGCCGAGTGATCCGCCGCCGCGCTTGTTGTTCGAAGGCGCGGACAGCGGGACCGGTGATACCTGCGACTGGTCGGTTGCCGCGGCGTTGTCCTTGCGCACCGAACTAATTCTGGCGGGCGGTTTGAACCCTGAAAACGTGACCGCGGGCATCACCGCTGTACGGCCGTTCGGTGTGGACGTCAGCAGTGGTGTTGAACGTACACGGGGGCGGAAAGACCCGAATCTTATTTTCGATTTTGTGCAGGCGGCGCGAGCTGCTGCCTGATCGCATGAGGCCTGATCGCATGAGGAGACAAAAGCATGCTCACGCAACCTGAAACCGACGCGATGCACGCGTCGCTGGTGGCCGGCGAGTATCCGGATGCGCGCGGTCGTTATGGCCCGTTCGGTGGAAGATACGTTCCCGAGACGCTGGTGCCGGCGCTGGAACGCCTCGAGACCGGTATGCGCGATGTGCTCGACACCGACGCGTTTCAGACTGCGTTCAAGGACGAGCTTGCCACGTGGGTGGGCCGTCCGACGCCGCTCACCTATGCCACGCGGCTGAGCGAGGCGTGGGGTGCCCATGTGTGGCTCAAGCGCGAAGACCTCGCACACACCGGGGCACACAAGATCAACAACGCGGTGGGGCAGGCGCTGCTCGCAAAACACCTTGGCGTCACGCGCATCATCGCCGAGACGGGCGCGGGCCAGCACGGTGTGGCCAGCGCGGCGGCCTGCGCGCGGCTCGGGTTGCCGTGTCGTGTGTACATGGGCGCCATCGATGTGGAACGCCAGGCGCCCAATGTAGATCGGATGCGTCGGCTCGGCGCTGAGGTTGTGGCCGTGGAGAACGGCGATCGCACGCTGCGTTCGGCCATTGACGAGGCACTGCGGGACTGGGTCGCATCGCCGATGGAAACCTACTATCTGCTGGGTTCGGCGGTGGGTCCGCACCCCTACCCGCGGCTGGTGTGTCAGCTTCAGTCGGTTATCGGCGAAGAGGCGCGCGATCAGCTGATGGCGCGCGCGGGGGTCCGCGCCGATGTCGCGATTGCGTGTGTGGGTGGGGGCTCCAATGCGATCGGGCTGTTCCACCCGTTGATCGGCGATACAGACACCGACCTCCTCGGCGTCGAAGCCGGTGGGCGCGGTGAGGGGCTCGGTGATAATTCGGCGTCGCTGGTCTCCGGCAAACCCGGTGTCCTGCACGGTGCCATGTCCATGCTCTTGCACGACCAGGACGGCCAGATTCAGGAAACCCACTCGGTGTCGGCGGGTCTGGATTATCCGGGTGTTGGTCCGGAACACGCGTTACTGCAGGCGACCGGGCGCGCACGCTACGTATCGATTCGCGACGATGAAGCGCTCGACGCGCTCGACGAATGCTGTCGCACCGAAGGCATCCTGCCGGCCATCGAAACCGCGCACGCCATGGCCGGCGCGCGCAACTACGCGCGTGCGCATCCCGGCGCCCAAATTCTGATCGGTTTCTCGGGACGGGGTGACAAGGATTTGCCCACGCTGCGCTCGCTGGAGCCACGGGCATGAGCGCAGTGGTCGATGTGGGCGCCGACGCCATCGAAGCGGCGATTCGACGGGCGAATGACGAGGGTCGCCCGGCCGTTGTCGCGTTCATGACTGCGGGCTTCCCCGACAAGGCATCGTTTGTTGCAAATCTGGGCGCGTTAACCGAAGCGGCGGACGTGGTCGAAATCGGCGTGCCGTTCACCGACCCGATGGCTGACGGCATGACCATTCAACGGGCCAGCCAGACGGCGTTGGCCAACGGCGTCTCGCTGGACTGGATTCTGCGCACACTGGCAGACAGAAACTGGGCATGCCCGCTGTTGCTAATGGGCTATCTGAACCCGATGCTGGCGATGGGCTACGAGACGCTCGCGCGTCGCGCGCGCGAGAGCGGGGTATCGGGTTTTATCGTGCCGGATCTGCCGTACGAAGAGAGCGCGCCCATGCGCACGCCACTCGAAGCGCAGGGCCTCGCGTTGGTTCAGTTGGTGACACCGGTGACGCCGGCGGATCGGCTGGCCACGCTGTGTGCGGCCAGCGGTGGCTTTGTTTACGCGGTGACCGTCACCGGGATTACCGGAGGCGCAAAAGCCGGTGCACCCACCGGCGATGCCGCACCGGATCTTGAACGTGTCGCGGACTATCTCGCGCGGGTGCGTGCGGTCAGCGAGCGGCCCGTTTGTGCGGGCTTCGGCATTCGAGGCCCCGACCAGGTGGCGGCCCTTGCAGCGCACGCCGATGGTGTCGTGGTCGGATCGCGACTGATTGAACTGGCGGAACAGGGTGAGGATGTGGCGTCGTTTGTTCGGTCGCTTCACATTCAGGCGGGCGCGGCATGAAGAACACGTTGGTTATCGGCAGCAAGAACTACTCGTCGTGGTCGTTGCGCGCATGGCTTGTTGCACGCAAGGCCGGTCTGGAATTCGACGAACTCAAGCTCGACCTCGACACGCCGGAGTTCGACGCCCGTATCGGCAATCTGTCGCCATCGCGAACGGTGCCGGCGCTGCACCTGGGCGATGAAGTGATCTGGGACTCGCTGGCAATCGCCGATGTGATTGCAGACCGGATGCCGCATGCGGGCCTTTGGCCCGATGACGGTACGCGTCGCGCCTTTGCACGTTGCATCAGCGCGGAAATGCACTCGGGCTTCCCGGCGCTGCGTAGCGAGATGCCCATGAACTGCCGTGCTCGAGGTCGGTTACTCGCGCCGAGCGAACGAGCCGTCGGTGATGTCGCGCGGGTTCTTGCCATCTGGGACGAGTGTGCAGAGAGGTTTGGCCATCTGGATGGCGGTCTGGTAGGCGGCTTTACCATCGCCGATGCCATGTATGCGCCGGTGGCGTCACGTTTCCTGACCTATGGTGTGGAGCTGACGCCGGCGGCGCAGCGGTTTGTCGATTTCATACACGCTGATCCGGACATGCAGCAGTGGCAGGCCGCGGCCGAAGCGGAGACGCAGGTGCTGCCGCACGAGGAAAAGGGCGGATAAAATCCTTCTGATGGCGGCGCTTAAACACCGTCTGATTTATCTTGGAAATTCACTTCTATCCCGGTAGTTTAAGCCGCTCACGTATTCAAGCCACGCGAATTGAGCGCGCGCTTCCTGCCCTGCGCGCTCACTCCTCTCATGTAAGTGGCTGATTTACCAACGTATTCTAAGGAGTCTATATGTCCATTACCGAAGCTGACCTGGACGCGGCGCGCGTTGCCTGGGGCGACGCTCTGGTTGCCATCGCAAAGGCGTATGAATCGGACGGCATCGACGGCGCACGCCGCATTGCCAACGACGTTCTGGATGCCGCCTACGGCTACAACCTCGGCCCCGTCATGTTCAAGCCCACGCTGGCAAGCGGAGAGAAAACATTTCGTCCTACAAAGAAGGGCGCACTGTCGTACTTTGTCGCCCATGATTCGGACTTTCCACTCGACGGTGGCTTTGCTCTGAAAGGCTGGCGCGAGGTTTTTTCGGAGACGTCTGCGAGCTTCATTGAAGGCGATGTGGCCATGTGGATGGGCTGGGTCACCATGACTGACAAAGACGGTCAGGTCACCAAAGTGGACAAAAGCTGGGGCTACAAAAAAGACGCGGACGGCACGTTGCGGATCATCCTGCATCACTCGTCGCTCCCCTACTCGCCACCCGAGTTCGCCTAAGCCGCCGGTTCGCTGTGATCGGCCGCGCGTAGCAGATCACGGGCAGTGGCAACACTGCGTATCTGCTGCGTGCGCCATCACGCAATCGCTTACATGGTCGGAACAAACACGACATAGACAAAAGCCACACAGAAATGAATCGCCGGCGTTTTTTGAGCAAAAGTGGTCTTTGGGTGTGCGCGTCGGCGCTTGGGCCCGTCGCGCTTGGTAAGAACCCCACCTTGCCACCTCTTTCTGGCTACCTGCGCACCAACTGGAGCCGCGATCCGCTCGCCGGTGGATCCTATTCTTTCATCGCAAAGGGCGCGCGCCGTAAACACCATCGCGTACTGACCCGACC
This sequence comes from Pseudomonadota bacterium, assembly GCA_039026595.1. Taxonomy (GTDB): domain Bacteria; phylum Pseudomonadota; class Gammaproteobacteria; order Steroidobacterales; family JBCCMA01; genus JBCCMA01. Next base: position 2,060 of record JBCCMA010000003.1, on the reverse strand, counting down.
TGTTCTTGACTGCGTCTATCTTGCGGGTGAAGCCGCTAACCCAAAACGCAGCAGCACAGTGCACGCCGCCGAGGAATCCGGACGATTGGCCGCGGGCAAGGTTCTGGAGCGCGGACATCAGCGCGTCGCGGTGGTCGGCGCCGGCATGAGCGGTCTCAGTGCCGCGCATGCTCTGGCCGAAGAGGGCGTGTCCGTGACCGTATTCGAGGCGCGCGATCGACTGGGTGGTCGAATCCAAACCAGCCGTGAGTTGGGTCCGGCGCTCGATCTTGGAGCCAGCTGGATTCACGGGATCGACGACAACCCGCTCACGGCCATGGCCGATTCGCTGTCGCTGTCACGTCGGGAGACCCCTCCCTCTTGGCGGGCGCGCGCAGAAGGTCGGACGCTTGATGACGGCGCGCTTCCCGGCTGGATGGATGAGGTCACTTCAATCCAGCACACTGCAGGCGCCAGCCTGAAGCAGATCAGCGTGTGGTCCTATCTGTTCGCGGATGACTACGACGGGCCCGACGTTCTGTTCCCCAACGGCTACGATCAGATTTTCTCAGCGCTCGAAGGCGACTATGAGGTTCGGCTGGATACGCCTGTGCGACGTGTCATCTACGACGCGTCGGGTGTCCTCATCGATGCACCGGGCAATGATGCGATGCGCTTCGACGCGGTTATCGTTACCGTCCCGCTCGGCGTGTTGAAACGGAATCGACCCGCGTTTGATCCTCCGCTGCCGCGCAAGATGCGCGAGGCAATAACCCGCCTGGGTTTTGGCACCCTCGATAAACTCTACCTGTCATTCGAAGAACCGTTCTGGGACTCCGAGCCGTCGTGGATACTCACGCCAGATACCGGATTGGCACAGGGGCAATTCAACCAGTGGTTCAATGTCCATAAGTTTACCGGGGCGCCGGTGCTTCTCGCGTTCAATGGGGCGGAGCCCGCGTTGGCGCTCGCCAACGAGTCTGACTCGGAATTGGTGCAGCGGGCGCTATCGGTTTTGGGGCGCGCCTACGGCTGATTGCTCGCGCACCAAGCACTGGGCTCCGTTACGTACCGCCGTCTGCGGTCACCGTATGTCCGCCGGGGTGCACGACGTACGGTTCCTGCCGCGTATACGCCCAGTCGTTGATCGGCACAATATAATTGGCGGTGATGTTGCGCAGCTCTTGCTGCAGTTCAACCCATTGTTGCGTGAGATCGGCCAGCCTCGTTCGCATCCCGCCTGTAATGGGTGCCCCGGATCGATCGATGGTTTCCATCAGGTAACGCACCTGACCGTCAAACATCGTGGCCCACGCGTCTTCATCCTCGTAGGTCTCATGTTTGAGCTGTGTGATTTTCTTCTCCCAGACGTCGATGCCGGATACTGCGTTTTCGGCAAGTGCACGCAATTGCGTGTCGTCGTGCTCGCTTATTAACGCGGTAATTTGATCGCGTGCCTGACGCGCCTGATCGAGGGCCTGAAGCGCATCGCTCAGCATCGCTTTGACCGTTGCTAGTGTGTTCGCCCAATCGCTGATCTCGTCCGGGCTTGCCGACGAGCGCGGGTCTTGGGCCACACGAAACGATACCTCGCTGGTCAAGTCACCCAGGGTCAGCCGAGCGGTATAGTCTCCGGGCGCCACGCTCGGACCGTTAAAACCAGCGTGGATCAGGATGTTCTCGATGCACGGCACGTCCTCGGATTTCATGTTCCAGTGCCATTTGTTGAAGCCCTTCTTTGTCGGCGCGTACTTGTGCTTGATCGGTTGGCGCGGCTCTTCGTTGCCCTTCTCGCAGCGCTCCTGATCGCCTTCGCGGCTAGCCATCGTACGGACCACCGCGCCGCCCGCATCGAGGATGTCGATTTTCAGCGTGGCGTCGTCGTCCACTTCGTCGCGGATGACGTAATAAAGCGGCACGTGCGGCGAGGGGTTCTTGCCTTCAAATGTACGTCCGCGTCCACCGGGTTTGCCCATCGACCAGCGGGGTGGCGTGTACAGGTGCAGTCCGTTGTCGGCCGGGGCGTTTGCTGCTTGCCGCAGCACCCAAAGATCGTCGAGCACCCAGAACGCGCGCCCCTG
>JBCCMA010000002.1:0-91812 GCA_039026595.1 Pseudomonadota bacterium | reverse complement strand
TCGGGTTCTTGGGTTCTGTGGTCTCGAGTCGGTGCAGACCAGTTTTTGACAGGTCAATGCCAGCATCACGGAGGCGTTGGCGGAGCTCGGCGGGTTCGAGTTGTGCACGTTCGCGTGCCGCCCGCAGGCGGCTTGGGATGTCGGATGGGTTGTCCTGCATGGGGCGGTAGTTTAGCGGACGTCGGCTGCTTAACATACGCGGCCACGCGGTCAAGTTCACGCGTAGCGCAAGATCTCGAATACGTGATTCCAGTACGTGAGATTTGCTGCCATCTCCGACTGATGTTGTTTCACAAGCTCGATCGCCGAGCCCATGGCGGTCTGGTCCAGAAGCAATTCGAGTACCGCATCGCCGTGCCTTTGAGCCGGTGTTGACCACGCTTCTCTGCCGATTTCCAAAAACCAGGCGGCTTTTACAAACGCCCCGTCGTGGCGTGACAGCGCGTGAACGATCTGGTGAGCGACGTCCTCGAAGGCGTGAAAGCGCGCGAGATAGTCCAGCCCATCACAAACTTCTTCGGAATAAGCAACATGATTGGCGTAGTCGAGGCCCCAGCCTTTCTTTCGGCAGGCTTGCTTGTCGTAGTGCACTACCGCGAACGTGCTTGTCCAGTGCGAAAAACACTTAGTGATCGCCAGGCGGACGGGTTTGGTCAGGCGATCTTCAGCAAGCCGATCGGCGTGGAACGACACGAAACGGAAAACCCCTGGCAGGTAATCGAGCGCGTCGTTTTTGTCTTTTAGCAAGTGTGCAAAGGCGTAGGGCAAAAAATACACGCCTTCTTCGTATGAGGCGGCGGGGACACCGACCGCGAACATGACTCGATACTCTGCGGAGGTGAGCGCTTCGTCGGGCACCTCAAGGATTTGCTGGAGGCGATCGGCGCGCCAGTCTCGGTGCGGGTCGGAAAATCGGATGGGACGGGGATAGTAGGATTCGAATATCAGGGTCATTTGGTGTTTTCGCGTCAGGCGTGGGCCGTCATGGGTCTCAGTTCGCGCATGCACTTTCATATAGTCCGAAATGACGACAACGGAGTGACGGCCGATTTGCGCTGATTGGCAAAAACGCCAATGAGCAGAAATGCGGCAGTATAGAGCGGTAGAGCGCTTGGAATAGGCACCGGTGTGGGTCCTCTGAGATCAAAACTCGCGCCGAAGATTCCCAACTTGTCAGTTAGTGTGTAATCAACCACGATTTCAGGACCGCCGAAATAGACCACAATCATCCACTCGCCCCGGCGCCTCGTTTCCTCGGTCGCCTGCCAGAAAGTCATACTTATGACTGTCGCTCAGATGGGGAAGCTTACGCGTACAGCACAACCAAGGGACGAAAGCGCTAGTGTTGGCCGCGTTTGTCGTCTCTTCCAATGCGCGTAAGCTAGCGGCGGTCTTTTCGTGAAAGGTACTCATATGGCTATGTTGCCAAGGTGCGCGTTTGCTGTTGCGACGTTGTGTGTGTCGCTATTGTGCGGCTGTCAATCGCTCTCGAACAACACGCATGTACTGACAGCAATGCCGTTACCACCGTTGCCCGAGGCGCTGGCAAACAATGCAGTGGCGGCGGTCGAGACAGACAAGGGCACGTATTTAGTTAGCTTCAGCGGCCTCGCCGCCGGCAAGACCTGGCGCGACACGCGCGCCACAACGTACGTGCTGGCACCGGAGGCCTCGCAATGGGAGCGTGGTGAAGACGTGCCGGGCGACACTGGGCGGCTGGCGTCGGTGGCCGTCGCCGTTGGTGACGCGGCGTACGTTTTTGGTGGCTACACGGTCGCCGAAGATCACAGTGAGGTTTCGCTGCCCTACGTACACCAGTTCGACCCGCGCACTCGGAGGTTTTCGCCTCGTGTGCCCATGCCCGTACCGGTCGACGACGCTGTGGCAGTGGCGTATCAGGATCGCTACATCTATTTGATCTCGGGCTGGCATGATACGGCCAACGTCAATCTGGTCCAGCGCTACGACACACTTGAAGATCGTTGGGTGCAGGCGACGGCGTATCCGGGCGCGCCCGTGTTTGGGCACGCCGGCGGTATCGTGAACGGCACGCTCGTGATCTGCGGCGGGGTTGCGATCGATACCAAGCAAAGCGGGCCACGCGAGTTTGTGGCGAACACGGCGTGCTACGCCGGAACGCTGCGCGCCGACAATGCGCGTCGCATCGACTGGCGGGCGATCGCGCCGATGCCCGGGCCGGCGCGCTATCGCATGGCGGCTGCGGGCAGTGCAGAGCTTGGCGGCGTTGTTTTTATGGGCGGCGGTGACAATCCGTACAACTATGACGGTATCGGCTACAACGGGGAGCCGTCCAACCCGGTTGGCGAAGTTTATTATTACGACCTAGAGCAGGATCGGTGGCGTGCGCTCGGCCGGCAGCGCGTGCCGAGTATGGATCACCGTGGGTTGCTCGGGGTTAACGGCGGTTTTGTGGTTGTTGGTGGGATGGACGGCGAGCAACAGGTTACCGGCTCCGTTCGGCGGTACCTTATATCGGCTCAGTAGCCTATCGACCTGGTCAGCCGCGATTAAAAATGGGGGGGGATTGCAGGTGATGTGGGTCGCGGCGTGATTTTTGATACGTTATTACGTTCAAGACACCACAAGGAAGCGTTTTGATGATCTCCCACGCAGCCACTGACACGCGTCTCCCCGTCACGGTCCTGTCCGGTTTCCTCGGCGCTGGCAAAACAACCGTGCTCAGCCACGTCTTAAACCACCGGCACGGGCGCAAAGTTGCGGTCATCGTCAATGACATGAGCGAAATCAACATCGATTCCTCGGTTGTCCAGGACGAAGTGCAGCTCAACCGCAGTGAAGAGAAATTGGTTGAGATGAGCAACGGGTGCATTTGCTGCACGCTGCGGGAAGACCTTCTCGAAGAAGTTGCCAATCTGGCTCAGGAAGGCCGCTTCGATTATTTGCTTGTGGAGTCAACCGGCATCTCGGAACCTTTGCCTGTGGCCGAGACATTCACGTTTGCGGACGAGCAAGGTGTTTCGCTTTCGGATCATGCCCGCCTCGACACTATGGTCACCGTGGTGGACGCAGTGAATTTTCTGATCGACTACGAAGGCGAGACGTCGCTCCAGGACAAGGGCGAGTCGCTTGGGGAGGACGATGAACGCAGCGTTGCTGATCTTCTGGTCGAGCAAGTGGAGTTTGCAGACGTTTTGCTGATCAGCAAAACCGATCTGGTTGATGAGGAGAGAATCAAGCGCGTTACAGCCGTTTTGCGTTCCCTCAATACCGAAGCTCGTATCTTCCGTATCGCCAATGGCAGGGTGGACGCCGATGTTATTCTTGATACGAAGCTGTTTGATTTTGATCGCGCGCAAGAAGCTCCGGGCTGGCTCAAGGAAATGCACGGTGAGCATATCCCGGAAACTGAAGAATACGGCATCAGCAGCTTCACCTTTACCGCGCGAAGGCCGTTTCATCCGAAAAAATTTTATGAATTTCTGCATGACATGGCGCAGTACGGCAAGTTGATTCGATCAAAGGGCTATTTTTGGCTGGCGACCAAACCGAAACATGCTTTTTCCTGGAGTCAGGCCGGCGGTACGAGAAACACAAGCCTGGCTGGATTGTTTTGGAGAGCGGTACCTGAATCGGAATGGCCAACCGACGCGGAGTCTCTCAAGATCATCAAGTCCGGTTGGGTCGAGCCCTTTGGCGATATGAGACAAGAGCTTGTGTTTATTGGTCAGGAATTGAACAAGGACGCGATGATCAAGGATCTTGAAAGTTGCCTGCTGTCGGAGGAGGAGATCCGAAAAGGCTTGACGTACTGGCAGTCTCTGCCTGATCCGTTTCCCGAATCGGCCCTGTCGTAGCGTGGCCAGCGGATAGATGGTTTCTTCAGGTGTTTTTGCAAGCTCAGTTGTCACCGCGTACTCAATTGCGTGGCAAGAAAACTCTCCTTGGCGACGTTCAAGGGTCTATTGAGGCAAGCAGATCGGATACTGGCGCCCACAGTGGTGATAGACCAATGGGAACCCGTGCTAATAAAACCACACCATAGATTGCCCCAGTCGCCTTGACCAAAAGCGGTAAAGCGCGGCAACGCCGGCGATACCCAAGTAGGTAAGTGACAACTAATCCCGTCATCAGGATATGCGATCCCACTACCGGCACTGGGCCCGGTCCAGTGAGAAGCGCGATTACCCGAAAGAACGCCGCATTCATAAGGCATAGGGCAGCAAGGAACATCATTGCTTTGTGGACATGCGTTTTTTGGCGTGCATACACACCCAGAGAATAGAGCAGCCCGAAAATCAACATGTCGCTTAGATTGACCAGCAACACGGGATTGGCGCCAGCGTTCCCAACACCGCGGGCGCGCCAAAACAGCTCGAGTGAAACGTACACGCCGGTTGCGACCAGAACGACTGCGATCGCGAGGCTGTAGAAACCCAGCGTTCTGTGCGCGCGTATGTTCTTCCTCCGGATAAGGCCAACCTGTGCAGTAAAAAGGGCGAGCCACAAAAACCCACAGACGGCGTGTGCGTGTAAGGCCCATCGGATCGGGTTGCCACCGCTTAAGAGTGGAGCGAAGTAACGAGGGGTGAACGCGATAAGGGCGATGGCAATAAATGCCACCGCTGCGGCTGTGTGAACCGGCAGAGTTCTTGAGGCCGTCAAAGCCCGTCCGTCGACCGAATAAATTCAGCCAGATCACGCCGGTACTTCTTAAGCGAAGGTTCGTGCAGATACATCATGTGACCCGCCTCGTAGTACGCCATTTGAATGCGCTGTCTCGCGTCTTTCGGAATGTTGAGGTGATTGATGTCGTAGTTCGTCGCCCCGATTGGCGTGGCCATATCGTAATACCCCTGCTGCACCAGCAAGTGCAGACCCGGATTGGTTGTCAGCGCCATAGATAGATCAGCTCGAAGGTCCGCCCAGGGCACGGCCCAGCCGCCGCCGCTTGGCGGTGTGTGTGACCAATTCCAGCTTGAGCCCACTTCATCGAAAGCGGACACCTGATACGTCTCGTCCTGCCCAAATTCCAGTTCGTTGTGCAGGTAGTCGAGAAAAGCCGCCGTGTACGCGGGGCCAACGGCCGGGAAAAACGGGTCATAGTTCATCGTCTCGGCGAGTGGGTTGACGGCGGGCCCAAGGAAACGACTGTCAATGCGCCCCGTGATAATCCGGTCATCGCGCTTTAGCTCCTGCAAGAACTGCTGGTGGCTTACGCGCAGGTCTGCCTTCAACCAATAGTCGGCCGACACGCCCGTGTACTTTGCAAGGCGCTCAGCCACCGCCTTTTTTTCCGCCATCGGGATGGTGTAGCCCTTGAGAAGCGCCGCAGCGTAGTCGCCGAGGGCAAACGAATTGACCTCCTCCACAAACGCCGCAAGGTCATCCGGTCGGTTGTCGAGTACATCGTGGTACCACGCGGTCGCCGCGAAGGTAGACAGATAGAGTGCGTGGGGTAGATCAATGTTTGCCCCGTCGACGCCCGAACCCATGTTCAGAAACGGAGACACCGCGACAACGCCGTTGAAGTGCATCCCGTGTTTGCTCTGAAGATGATGCACGAGGCCAGCGGCACGAATGCCACCGTAGCTCTCTCCGAGAATGTACTTGGGGGACGCCCAGCGGCCTTTTTCAGTGATGAACTGCTTTACAAACGCGCCGACAGACTGGATGTCCGGATCGACGCCCCAGAACAGTTCCTTGGGGTCGGCATCGCCGAGCGGTTTGCTGAAGCCGGTCCCGACCGGGTCTACCATCACGAGGTCTGTGACATCGATAATGCTGTAGGCGTTGTCCACCCGCCGCGCCGGCGGCGACGGGGCAAAGCCGGCGTCGTTCACCACCGCGCGTTGGGGTCCGAGTACGCCCATGTGCAGCCAGACCGACGACGAGCCCGGCCCGCCGTTGAAGGCAAACATGATCGGTCGTTTGGTGGGATCGGTTGATTCGGTGCGCGTGTAGGACGTGTAGCCGAAGCGTGCTGTCGGCTTGCCGTCTTTGTCCTTCAGTATCAACCAGCCTACGGTGGCGTCATATTCGATGCTCTCGCCGTCGATACGAATCGAGTGCCGCGTTGTTTTGGACTGGGGTTCGGCGCTGGTCTCTTTTGCAGCGTCGTCGCTGTGCTCGTCGGACAGTACCGGCGTGCTCGCGAGGCAAAACGCCAGCAGTATGGGGGAAAGAAAGCGCATCGCGATGGCTCCAGAGTGTTCGGGTGATCTCAGTGTAACCACTCTGGGCGGGTCGTGAGTAGGCCAATAGCGCTTCGGTATAGCTGTTGCCTTCGAGGTCTGTCTTTGACTTGCTTGTCGTGGCCCGCTCAGGCGATCAAGCAAGCGGGTGGTGCCTTGTCCAGAGTGGATGCACGGGTGATCAAGCTCGGCGAGCGATTGCATCGCCGATTCGCGTTAGCGCTTCAATCAAGACGTGCCGCGGACACGCCACATTGATCCGGATATGACCGTCACCGTTCTGAACAAACATATCTCCACCCTCAAGTACCACGCCGGCGTGCTGAAAGAAGAAATCGGTCAGGTTGTCCTCCGGCTGGAAATACGCCGTCATATCAATCCAGGCTAGATAAGTGGCTTCGGGGATCCGGAATCGGCATTCGGGTAGGTTCTCCGCGAGAAATCGCTCAAGGGTTGCGAAGTTGTCATCGAGGTATTCGCGCAGGCCCAGAAGCCAGTCACCGCCGTCGCGATAGGCCGCGGCGGCCGCAGCCAGGCCGAGGGGTGAAAACACCGGCAGCGTTCGCTCGCCCCACCGGGCGCGAACGTGCTCATCATTGATGATCACCGCGCCGGTCATCATGCCCGCCAGGTTGAAACTCTTGCTCGGCGACACACATGTTATGAGTTTTTCGGTATCGGGAAATAGCGTTGCCATCGGCGTGTAATCGCAACCCAGGCGTCGGAGGTCGCAATGGATCTCGTCCGAGATTATGTACACGTCGTGCTCAAGACAGATCTGGCCGATTTTCAGAAGCTCGTGGTTCGTCCACATGTGCCCGGTCGGGTTGTGCGGATGACTGAGTATCAGTACGCGGACCTCCGGTCGTCTGACTTGAGAGTCAAACGAATCAAAGTCGATGGTATAGCGATCGTCGGGCACCAGATCGGACAACACAATGTCATGGCCGTGATGCGTAGCGGCGTGTTTGAAAAAACCATAGGCGGGCGCAAATGTGATGGCGCGTCCGTCCCTGCCGCACAGGATGTCGACCAGTGTGTACAGCGCAGGCACGATGCCGGTGGTGGGCAGGAAGGCGTCGCGGTCGACGTGCCACCCGTATTCCCGGATCGCCCACTGGGAGAAAGCGTCAAAGAACGCGCCGTCAGCGTGGATGGTGTAACCGAAAATCGGGTGCTCGATGCGACGCTTTAACGCCTCTACCACGCACGGGGCTGTGGCAAACTGCATGTCAGCGACCCAGAGGTGGATAAGGTCATCGTCTCGAAAACGCGAAGCCGGGACCTCGCGATCCCCGAATAGATAGGTTCTAAAGCCGTCGATTGCCAGCGCGTTAGTATTCTGGCGTGTCCACTCGTGATCGAAAATCGGTTTTTCCATTGCGGTGCGTGCCTGAGCAGATCGTGTTAATGCGGCTGCGACATTATGCGTCGCGTTACAAGCCTTCCCACTTCACTTATCACCTTTTCATATTCCCGATTGAACTCACCAAACGGCCCCGGCGCATCGAAGTAAGCGGCGATCGTGAACGCCTCCTGCCCGCGCCCCGTCCACACCACGGCCACGTCGTTGTATTTGGAAGGCATAACGTCAGCCACGCCGGTGCCGGTTTTATCCCCGGCAACCCAATGATCCGGCAGTCCGGCGCGGAGTCTGGCTTTACCGGTTGTTGTGCCGACCATCCACTCCTTTAGTTGACGCTGGCGATCTCCATGTAGACTGGTGCCGTCAAAGATCTGGTACAGAGTGTTCGCCATGGCCCTCGGCGTGGTGGTGTCGCGAATCTCACCGGGTGGCACGATATTGAGTTCGGTTTCATATCGATCAAGCCGGGTCGTCGTATCCCCCAGTTCGCGTAGTCTCGCCGTAAACCCTTCTGGTCCACCTAACTTCTTCAACAGAAGATTGGCTGCCACGTTATCGCTGGTGGATTGAGTGGCTTGTGCAAGCTGCTCCACAGACATGCTCCCCATACTCAGGAACGTCGATGTGACCGGCGCGTAAGACACCATGTCTGCCTCTGAAAAAGAGACCGATTCATCAAGCGCGAGTCGGCCTGCCTGCGCTTCCCGCAAGACCATCGCGGCAAGAAGGACTTTGAACGTTGAGCAAAGCGCGAATCGCTCATCCAGTCGGTGACCGATCGTCGATCCGGAAGGCAGCGTCAGGGCGACGCCCAGCCGGCCACCCGCTTCAATCTCCAGTGCTCTGATTGAACTCGCGAAGTCATCATTACGGGCAAATCCGGCGCAGCCTGCTGTCAGTGCGCCGACACAAAAGGCGGGCGCGGCCATCAAAAGCCGCCGCCGGTCGTGATCTGGCCCTAAAACTCCCGGTATCCGGGCTCGGCTTGTTCTCGTCGTTCGGCGCATCTGCAAAGCGTATCTGCGAAAAACCGATTGAGCGAGCGGGGCCGGTCTCGACGACAAATAGGGTTCAGGAAGGCTCGGTACGCAGCTCTCTGCAGCCGCCAATGACAATTCTTGACCTCGCTGGCTGCGAAATCGGTCTCAGACATCGCACGTTTAGATGTATAACGTCCGCTCAGCCGCGAAGATTCAGTCGGGAAAAGAGAGATGCAAGGACGCATTGAGACCCATCAGGGCTTCACCTTGGTGGAGTTACTTATTGTTGTGATCATTCTGGCCACGCTCGCCGCTATTGTGGTTCCACAGTTTGGCTCAACGACCGCCGACGCTACCGAGACCGCGTTCCAAGCCAATCGCGCGGCGCTTAGTCGCGCAATCGAGACCTACCGTCAACAACACAACGGCGTCTATCCTGGCGCCGCTCCCGCCCTCGGCGGCAGTTGCGTCAATGGCAACGCGCTTGGCGCCAGCTCTCCGAACGACGGCTTCAAGCTTCAACTGGAAAACTATACGGATGTGGCCGGTCGGGTTTGCTCGGGCTATGACCCCGACTTCTTCAGATTCGGCCCATACTTGAGGGGCGGTGTGCCTGAAAATCCCTATGGCGGTAGCAGCGACGTCACGGTACTCAGCGACGGTGAGTTGGGATTATTCCCAGACGAAAGCGGTGGCTGGATGTTTGACAGCATCACAGGGGAATTGATCGGCAACGGGTAATGGTGCCGCCCATCCGGAAGACGGGAAGCACCTCCTGCTCAGGCCAGATCGTCCTTGCCCTCAATCAGGGCATGATGGCTTTCCGAGCCCGCCGTGCGTGCCGCGAGATGCCGGATATAGTCCGGGTCGGCCATGAACGCTTTCGCGGAGTTTGCATCGGGCCATTCGATGATGATTCGAAGCGCCACTTGTTGTCCTTCACCTTCGATGCGTTCGTGGGCTGTCGTTCTGGCCAGATACCGCCCGCCGTGTTTTTTGACCAGGGCGTTTGCCGCTGGCAAATAGTCTGCGACCCATGTGTCGTCTGTGGGCGTGACCTCAAGTACTGAGTAGTGCGTCATTTCATATCTCCAAAAAAATTGCTCTGGATTCCATCAAAAAAAAGGCCCTTGCCGATCGCGCGGCTGTTCTACTGACATGTGTGGTCTCTGTATTGCCATCTCAGGGTTCGGCACGGTTCGTATCGGCAGGAAGTCGGGCGCTCACCTCAATCTCCAGTTTCATTGCTGGGTCAAACAAACCGGTTACCAGCATCGTGGCCGCCGGCTTCACGGTGCCGAAGTGGCGTTTGAATATGGGTGCACACACATCAAAATCTGACCGGTCGACAAAGTAGTAATGCACGCGAACAACGTCTGACAGGCGAGCCCCAGCTTCGTCTAAAGCGGCAGTGATGTTCTGCAAACACTGCTCAGCCTGCGCCGCCGGATCGCTTGAGATGGTCATTGAGCTGTAGTCGTAGCCTGTGGTGCCAGATACGAACACATCTCGATCCACGACAACCGCGCGGGCGTATCCGATCGCTTCTTCAAAACTCGATCCACTCAAAATGGTTTTGCGTACGCCCATGTCAGGCCTCCAGCGCTTTCTTGAACATCAATCGCCATTGGGCCTGTACACGTGCGCGCCCGCAACCGGCCTTACTCAGTTGATGTCCTGGACCTGCATGACAAGCTCGTTCCAGTTGCGCTGGTTTACTATATCGTGCTCGAGGCCCTGCTCGTCGGCCAGGGTGAATCGCTTGATTGCAGGTGTTTTGCTTGTGGCCTGATACAGCCAGTACGCCTCTGCCTTGAGCGCATCTTCGATGGGTTTGTCGATTGACTCGTACACCATCTGTTTGCACGCGTTAATAGACTCTGCTGGGAATTTGGAGATTCGTTCGGCCAGCGATTGGACGTACGGACCTATTTCATCTGCGTCGAACGCCTTGTTGATCGTACCCATCGCTTCGGCTTCGTCCGCATCAAAGTCTCGTGCGCTCAGAATAATCTCAAGTGCGCGTCCGAGACCCGTTTGACGAGCCATGCGCGAAGCGCCGCCGCCGCAGGGCAAGATGCCCATGCCCACCTCCATTTGCATGAACTTGAATTTGCCGCGAACGGCGAAGCGCATGTCCAGAGCGAGTGCAAGCTCGTGACCGCCGCCGCGAGCGAAGCCTTCGAGTTTGGCAATGGTCGCCTGCGGCACGCGGCTGATGCGTTCGCAGACAGCTTGCAGATCAAGGAGCTTAGCCTCTTCGCGCGATACCGCCTCCTCGGACATGTCCTTCAGGAGCTCGGTATCGTAGTGGCATACCCAGATTTCAGGATTTGCAGACTGGAAGATCACCACCTTGGTGGCACGATCGCGTTCCAGTCGCATGGCAAGACTGTTCAGGTCGGCGAGCATCTCCTGCCCCTGAACATTGACCGTGCCGAAATCAAACGTCACGGTCAAAATGGCATCGCGCTGCTCGCATGTGAACGTTGTGAATCCTTGGTATTTCATGTCGTCTCCGTCTATACCTGTGTGAGTGTTCTTGTGGATCAACCGATCAATGCGTCGATCAGATTGACCACTTCGCGCCGCCGCCTTGCGTCGAGCGCATCGGGGTGGGGGTTGGCAAATCGCCCGGAATCGTTATCGAAGTAGCGACCGCTGGCGTCAGCAAAGCGGTCCCCCAACGCGGCGTCGATAAGAACGTCGGCACCAATGCCCAAGTCCTTTCCGGCAGTGCCGTAGGCGTCCTTCACCATCTTGCTGCCCAGCAGGGAGGCGGGGTTCACGGCAATGATCGCGGGACCGTCCTGGCCAAGTTCGTCAGCGAGTTCGATCGACCACATGGTGATCGCCAGTTTGCTCTGGGCGTAGGCGTCGTGATCGCTCAGCCTCCGTTTGCCCTCAAGCGCCGCCAGACTGACCGGGGCCTGGGCCGCGGAGGACAGGTTGACCACCCGTCCGGCCGCTGTCATGTGCGGCAGAAGACGACGGGTTAGCAAGTAGGGCGCCAGCGTGTTCACAACAAACCGCACGTCTTGCCCGGATGGCAGAACAGGTTCGGCCACGGTAAAGACACCGGCGTTATTGATCAGGATGTCGATCTTCGTGTGCTGCCGGGTCACAGAATCGGCCAGCGCATTAACGGCATCGAGGTCCGATAGGTCTGCGCTGAATGTCTCGACATGTCCAACCCCGGCGATGGCGCTAAGCGCGTCTTTTGTCGCCGCCAGTTTCGACTCGTTCCGGCCGTGCAGCAGCAGCGTGTTGCCGGTAGTGGCCAGACGCTTGGCCGTTTCGAGGCCAATGCCGTCGGTCGCGCCAGTCAAAAGGATGGTCTTGTTCATGATGTGATGTCCGTTAATGGAAATGGGGGAGGATGCGCTCGGCCAGCGTTGCGAGCGTGTCGTCGATGTCGGCGTGACTGAACCTCAGGTTGAGCGCAATGTGATTGACGCCAATGGACTCGCGCGAACGCAGATACTTGATCAGGCCATTCACGCCGAGGCGTAGACCCAGATGGATCGAGCGGGGTTCAGCATCGTCATCGGCAAGTAGATCGATATAAAGCGGTTCCATGACCGGTTTGTCGGCGAGGCCGGCTTCGTGGATGCGATGGCGGTAGTCATCGATAAGACGCGCCTGGATGTCGTGTGCGCGTGGATAGGTCATCCAACCGTCGGCATGGGTCGCCACCCAGTCTGGGTCCTGTTGGCTCGAGCCGGTCAGTAGGAGGGGCAGTCTTTCCCCGCTCGGTTGAGGGAGCAGCTCCAGACCGGGATGCACTTGTCCGAAGGAATTTGCGACGGAAGGGGATGGTGTCCCAACAGCGCGCAGGTAATCGTACGCTTCCCGGAACCGCCGGCCACGATCAGCAAAAGGTATGCCGAGCGCGGGATATTCCTCGGGTCGATCCCCCGATGCGATACCGAGAATCAATCTGCCGTTGGAAAGGGCATCTGCCGTGGCCGCCGCTTTGGCCACATGCGCGGGGTGTCGCAGCGGCAGAATGACGCTGGCCACGCCCAGCGCGATGTGTTCCGTGCGTCCCGCGAGAAAACCGAGGTACGCAAATGGATCGAAGCCCTGACCGGCGTCCCCGAATGCAGGCACGTTAAAAGGGACATCGCGCAACCAGATCGCCTTGAACCCCAACTGCTCGGCTTGAAGCGCCCGGTCGATGTGATGGCGCATGTCGGGCACGGCGTGGTTCGGGTAGGCCTCGATCGGCACCACCAGCCCGAGCGACAGCCGCGCCGGCTCAAACACCGAACGGTAGCCGGCGTTGATGGCGTCGAAGCGGTGCTCTGACCCGGTATTTTGGCTCGCAAACTGGGGCACAGGGCCTCCTTCGTCGTTTCGGGCTCGTATCGTCGCAATCCAAAAAATATTTATAAACGGTTATTATTAAGAATCAGTATTTAGAAAAAATTGATAAAAGAGATGGACATCGCGAATCTCAAACTGTTTGTGGCCGCCGCCGAGGTGCTGAACATAAGCGCCGCCGGGCGCCAGCTTGGCTTCACACCGGCCGTGGCCAGTGCGCGCCTTGGAAAACTGGAACGCGAGGTGGGTGCGGACCTGTTGCACCGCTCGACGCGTCGGGTCTCGCTGTCTTCGGAGGGCGCGGCGTATCTCCCTTACGCGCGAGAGATCATTGCGCAGCACGAAGCGGGCCTGGCCGCACTTGGACGCGGCAGTGAATCACTTACCGGCACACTTCGATTCGCGGCATCCAGCACGTTCGCCCAGCTTTTCATCGCGCCGTTGTTGCCGGCTTTTCTTGCGCAGCATCCGGGTCTTAACGTTGAACTCAAGCTGACCGACCTTCCCATGCCACTTATCGAGGGCGGTTTTGATCTGGCCCTTCGAAATTCCGCCATTGAGGACAGCAGCCTGCACGGCCGCAAGCTGGCCGACGATACCCGCGTGCTATGTGCCTCACCCGATTATTTGTCGACGCACGGCGTGCCCGTTAAGCCGCGAGACCTCTCGGCGCATCAGCTCATCGCATTTATGGATGCCAACCCGCGGCGGCTTACATCAACCACCGGGCGACCGGCCTGTCATTTTCCTCCCTCCAAATCCAGCCCACGTGTGGTCCTTGACGACGGTGCGTCGATGCGAGCGCTGGCGCTGGCGGGTGTCGGCATCTGCATGAGTTCGGTCTGGAACGTGGCGCGCGAGCTCCGCGACGGATCCCTGATCCGGGTGCTGCCGGACTATCAGGTGGATGATGAATCTGCGATCTGGCTGGTCTACCCACGTTCCAACGTGCTGACGAGCAAGGTTCGAGCGTTCATTGATTTTCTGGTGGCCTATCTGCCCGAAGAGGTGCTCAACGGCTCCAAAGTGTCTGCCCCGCAGGATTGATTCTCGCTACACTGCCGGCGCACGCGCGCCTCCCCATACAGACCGGATACCCATGCGACGCCAGGAAAAAGCCGAACGAATTGTCGCCATTCTTGAGGACCTCTACCCCGAGACGCCCGTTCCGCTCGATCACACGGACGCGTTTACGCTCTTGGTGGCCGTGCTGCTGTCGGCACAGACCACAGACAAAAAGGTCAACGAGGTCACGCCAGCGCTGTTCAAACTGGCGCCCACACCAGAGGCGATGCATCGGACAACCGAGAAGCGCATTCTGGCGTGCATTCGCCAACTCGGACTGGCTCCTCAAAAAGCGAAACACCTGAAGGGTCTGGCGCGCATGCTCGTTGATAACAACAGCGTGGTCCCTCAGACCTTTGAAGAGCTCGAGGCCCTGCCGGGAGTCGGACACAAAACGGCGTCCGTTGTCATGTCCCAAGCGTTCGATGTGCCAGCCTTTCCGGTCGATACGCACATTCATCGTCTCGCCGCGCGGTGGGGTTTGTCGAATGGCACGTCGGTGGAGCGCACAGAGAAAGATCTGAAGCGAATTTTCCCTCGTGATCTATGGAACAAGCTGCACCTGCAGATTATTTTCTTTGGACGCGAGTATTGCCCGGCCCGCTTCCACGATCTTGCGTCGTGCCCGATATGTTCATTCACCGCCACAAAGAAGCGCATGTATGAAGAAGCTCGCGAGAATAAGCGGCTGCGTACGCGGCGTCGATCGCCCACGGCCAAGTCTTCTGTAAAGTAAGTGGGCAGCCAATTTGTCGTAAGTCATCGTTGAGAGCCTGTCTTTCCCGTAACGAGACACGAATCGCAGTCCCATGAAATTGGATCGGCCACTATTAAAAAAATAAAAAACGATGAGGATGTGGAGATGGCCAACCGAGCGCGTGGTTTTACGTTAGTCGAGTCTATTGGTGCTGTTGCGGTGACCGCAGCGCTGGCTGTGTCCGCGTCTCCGTTGATCACCGGCGGATTCGATAGTGTGAAGGTGGAGCAGACCCTCGACACCTTCCACGCTCTGGAATCGGCCGTGGCACGCTTTCATGCCGATACGGGGCAGTGGCCGGTACAGCGCTATCCCCGGGAAGCCAGTTGGGAAGGGCAGCTTCGACGCAACACCGCTCCGGATGGCGGCACGATCGCAGGCTGGAACGGCCCTTATATCGACGCTGACCTGATCAATCACCTTGCTTCTGACGGTTCTGCGCTGATCGCGGAACAATGGCGTTCGCACGAGATCTGCGATCTGGACGGTGACGGCAATACCGACGGCGCCAGTGTGGTTTATCGACTGGGTGATGTCTCCGAAGCTCTGGCAAGGAAGGTGAGCGATGCGGTAGACAGCGACGGCAGTGTGTCTGACGGCGTCGGTGCCTGGTACGCTGCGGGCAGGGTTCGACTTATCGAACAGGCTGCCGGGCATGGCCACCTGATCATGTGCATGAATACGCCCTAGCACTCCGCAATACCCCCGTCGCACGTCAAGTCGCCGCGTGCCGTTTCCTAAAGAACCAGAGCTCGTGGTCGCTGTTCATAGTGCAGACGCATGAACGTGTTTTGTTGCGTCGTTTAAGGAAGAACTCTGTTTTGGAAGGGGCGTCGAAATCGGCGCTCGTAAGTGGACTCGCGCATGCACGGACGAATCAAAATGGGAGGTTCGGTGAGGCTTCGTCTCGTCGCACTGGTTGCCATCCCAACTCTCGCGGCTCTTGTAGCCGGGACCAATGAATATCTTGTCGCGCTCGATGACAAGCGCGACGCTGTAGCGACGGGTCTGCTTTTTGAACAGACGATGGCTGGCCTTGCCGCCGTGCACGAGATTCAAAAAGAACGCGGCATGTCGGCTGGCCACCTCAGTAGCGACGGTGCCAAGTTTGCAGATGAGCTTCGTCGACAACGAGTGCTGACAGATAACGCGGTCGAGGCGTATCGATCACTGTCGCAGACAATTAACGAGGAAAGCGCGTATCCACGGTATCGCCAAAACCAGATTGCGGCACTGACCAGCTTTAATCAGCTTAATGAGATGCGTGCATCAGTCGATGCCCTCAATATCTCCGTACCCGACGAACTCCGCTTCTACACCGACATCAATGCACGGCTCTTGGCAAACGTACGCCAGTTTGGTGAGGCGTCAGGAAACGCGGTGCTGGCTCAAAAAGCAATGGCTTTGGCTTTCTTCGCAAGCAGTAAAGAGCGGGCGGGAATCGAAAGAGCCGTGTTCTCAGTGACGTTTAACCTCGATCGCTTTACGGAGCAATACAGGGCGCGTCTGGAGCGCCTGATCTATGAACAAGAGACCTTCCTTGAGCTGTTCCGAGAGTCTGCAGTTGAAGAAGAACGCGACCGGTTCGCGCTGGCAGAGTTGCATCCGGCGTATACCCGTACGCAGGAAATGCGCGATCAGGCCTTCGCTAAAGGTGCCAATTTTGGGGTGGACAGCACCGTCTGGTGGGACATGATTACGGCAAAGATCAATCAACTGCGCGAGGTCGAACAGTACCTTGTGCAAAGCCTGACCGATGCTGCGGCGTCGGGGGTTGAGCGCGCCAATCACACCGTCTTGGTATTGCTTGGAGCCTTGGCCGGATTCCTTGCATGTACGGGTCTGCTCGCTGGTCTGATCATCAGACAAATGCGCCGCCAACTTGGTGCCGAACCCGAGCAACTCGTCGAGTTCGCGCAGGGCATCGCCGAGGGTGACGAACGTTCACATGCGTTTGACCAAATCGCGAGCACGGGTGTGCTTGCATCAATGCAAACGATGCGCGGTATTTTGAAAGACAAAGCGGACAAGGAGGCTGAACAGCGACACGCTGTCATGCGTCTTGTGCGGGCCGTCGACCGAATCTCTACACCCGTTGTGGTGGCCTGCCCGGACGGCCAGATTCTAAATGCCAATCGGGCGTTCTCTGAGTATTGCAGCAACTACGGAGACAGCCTTGAAGCGGCAGTGCCAGACTTCAATTACTCCGCGATTGAGAGCCAGTCCATTTTCAGCTTCTTCCCGGATTTACGCCATGTTGCCGTAGGAGAAAGCACCATTCGCCGCCGCGTACCTTTGCATGATCGATTCGTCGAACTCACGGGTAATCGTGTCGTTGACGAGGCTGGTCAGATCATCGGTATGGTCTTGGAAGTGCTCGATCTCACCGATGACCGGCGGGTGGTCGACGAGGTGTCCACCGCCATCGCGCGCGCTGCCAACGGTGATTTGACGGCGCGGGTCTGTACCGACAACAAGACGGGCGTGATCAAGAAACTGACAGATGAGATCAATAATCTCCTCACCGTGACGGAGTCTGTCACCAATGCGCTTGCACAATCACTCAGCGCGCTCGCCGAAGGTGATCTAAGCCGCCCTGCGGCATCTGGCCATCACGGCACGTTTGGTGTGGTTCTATCCGCAGTAGACGAGACAAGCCAGAAGCTGCGGGTGGTTGTCGAGTCGATAAAGGCGACCGCTGATTCTGTTGGTCGCGCGGCCGTGGATATCGAAGAAGGCTCGAATCGTCTTCAGGTGAGAACGGAAAGAGCGTCTGCGGGTATCGAAACGGCGGCGACGAATGTCAACAACATCTCAAAAGGCCTGTGCGAGAACACCAAACTGATCGGCGACGCGGAGTCCGTCGTAGAGCAAGCACGGGTCAATGCTGAACAGGGTGACCGCGTCGTGAAATCGGCCGTGGATGCAATGAGTGATATCACGGCCTCCAGCGAGAAGATTGCGACCATTATTGACGTGATCAATGAAATCAGTTTTCAGACCAACTTGCTGGCACTGAACGCCTCGGTGGAGGCGGCGCGCGCGGGCGAGCATGGTCGCGGGTTCGCAGTGGTGGCCAGTGAGGTGCGCAGTCTGGCGCAGCGTAGCGCCGATTCGGCCCGTGAAATCCGCAACATCATCGAATCTAGCCGCGGTGACGTCGCGCGTGGCGCGGAGCTGGTCCAGGAGACCGGCGATACGCTTCAGCGCATTGTGGGCAGCGTCAAAAGTATGGAACATATCTTTGACGACATCGCACGTGGCAGCGAAACACAGCGCGACCGCACTCAGACGATTAGCCAGGAACTGGAATCGCTCGATCAGGACAAACGAGCCAATACGCAGCTCGCCCGCGACATGCTCGGGAATGCCGAGCGCACGGTCGCTGAGATCGGCGCGCTGATGGAGGCGACGAGTTTTTTCAATCTGGGTGATGCTGCCCGGTCAGCGGAGAGTGACAGCGTCCTGCGCGCAGCATCATAGGCGCATCAGGGGGCGATCTCGTGCAGCAGATCGACGATGCGTTTCACCCACGCTTTTTGTTCCGGTTTCATCAGGACCGATCGAAGGCAGGTGGTCATCGGGGTTGTCGGTTTCATCGGCGCGGCATAGCGGGTGACCATGTCGGTTGGCAGATCGATCAGCGCCAGATGCAGCTCTTTCTGCGCTGCGTTTTCAAAAGTGGCTTTTGCTCGCACACTCGCTGCTTCCGAGTTTTCGGCGTGTACGGCGTAGCAGACGATATCGAGTTCGGGCGCCATCAGCGGTACGAACGTTTTGCTGGATTCGAGCAAGCCGTGAAACTCGCGCGCCGCCTCAATGCACTGATCGAGGTCATGCGCAAAGGCGCCACCGGTAACGGGCGGCAACATTTGATGTGTCGCCCATAAACCGACGGCCGACGCCCCTGCTCTTGAGCACTCAAGCGAGATTTCGCCCAGATGAAGTTCATCCGAACTGAAGTACGTGTAGGGCGAGTCGTGTTGATAGAGCGTACCTACGCTCTGGTCTTTGAAAACAATACAACCGCAGCCGTAGGGCTGAAGGCCATGCTTGTGTGGATCGATCGCGATGGAATCGACACCGCCCAAGGCGTCGTAAGCCTGTCTGGCGTCGGTCCCGAGGTGCTGACTCAGGGTGAAATAGCCACCGTATGCGGCGTCGGCGTGGATTCGAAAACCATGTTCTCGCTTTAGCGCTTCGATGTGGTGAAGCGGATCAACGGCGCCCACGCCAGTGTTCCCCATTGTGGCGACCACTGTGCCGACATTCCCTTGAGCGAGCGCAGTCTGCAGAGCATCGATGCGCATCCTGCCGTTGGCGTCGCTCTCGATTGATTGGTAGGGAAGGCCGAGCACGGCGCAGATCCGGCTATGCGTGTAGTGCGCCTGCGACGAACCGACGATGGTCTTGCCCGGTGCCAGTTGGCCGGACACCCAGAGCGCTTCGAGATTCGCCACGGTGCCGCCGCTGGTCAGGTGCCCGAGGTGCTTGGTCCAGCCAAACATGCGTGCCAGATCACCCACGCACTCTTTTTCCATTGGCGAGCTGGCCAGTGATCCGTCCAGCGCATGGTTGTTGGGATTGATCCAGAGCGACAGGGCGTAGGCGACCCGCGCCACCGGGTGCGGCGGCTTCAGCATCTGGCCGGCGTACTGGGGATGGAAGTACGGGTAGTTGTTGCACATTTTCGTAGCAACAGCGTCGATCACGCGGTTCAGCGCCTCGGCATCGACGCCCGGCGTGAACGGAGGCAGGCGCGTCTCGGCGTCGCGCTGAAGAATGGCGAGGCCGCGTTTGAGCGCGTCAATCTCATGTTCGTTAATCATGTGGGTGCGGTCGCTGAGTGAAGAGGCGGCTACTGTAAGACGCTATGTCGCAGAGCACAAAAACGTTGGTGCCGGCGCGTTGGCAACAAAGCATCTCCACCGCATACCGGTGCCGAAAAATCCCGTATATTGTGCGCCCGAACCAGACCGGCACCTCGCAATGCCCCCTATCCGGAAGATCTGAACATGGCTTTTTCGAACACCATTCTTGACGCAATCGGCAACACCCCGCTGATCGAAATTGACGACGGCATTATCGCCAAGTGCGAATACCTGAACCCTTCGGGCTCAATCAAAGCGCGCATGGCCAAATTTATGATCGAGCGCGCGGAAGCCGAGGGGCTGCTCAAGCCAGGTGACACCATCGTTGAGGCGACGTCGGGCAATACCGGCAACGCGATGAGCATGATCGCGGCTGTGAAGGGCTACAAGATGCTGGTCCTGCTGCCGGCGGGTTACTCGTCGGAGCGTATGCAAATCTCCAAAGGGTTCGGTGCCGAAATTCGGTTTGTGGGCCACTTTCAAGTGGACGAAGCACTGGAGGAGGGCAAGCGGCTGGGTGCGCAGGACGGGTATTACAACCCGGCGCAGTTCGACAACGAATGGAACGTTGAGGAAAACCGTACGTGGCTTGCCGACGAGATCATCGCGCAGTTGCCCGAAGGCGTGAAAATTGATGCGGTCGTGCAGGGTGTGGGCACGGGCGGCACCCTCATTGGCATCACGAAAGGGCTGCGCGAAAAGCACAACCCGGACCTGAAGTCGTTTGCTATGGAACCGACTGAGAGCCGGATTATCGAATGCTGCCTTGTGGCAGACCACAAGATCGAGGGCATAGCCGATGGATTTGTCCCGACCATCTACGAGCGGCACCGCCACGAGGTGACCGGCATCATTGATGTGCCGGGCATGACCGCCATCGACTGCGCGTATGAGCTGGCCAAGAAGCAGGGTCTCTTTGTGGGTCCGAGCTCAGGCGCCAATCTTTGGGCCGCGCGCGAGGTGCGCCGTCGCCACCCGGAATGCAAGACGGTACTGACGTTCCTGTGCGACAAGGCGGAGAAATATCTGACGCTGATGCACAAGGTGGAAAACTAACGTGCTGTTGATCCTCGGCAACCAGCTTTTTGCGCCGGAGCATCTCCCGCCGCCCGATGAGCACACGGTCTTCATGGCCGAGGACATGGGTCTTTGCACCTACGAGCTGCACCACCAGCAAAAGATTGTGCTGTTTCTGGCCGCCATGCGTGCCTACGCCGACGAATTGGAAGAGGCGGGCTACGAGGTGCACTACCTGAAGCTCGATCCGTCCGACCGCCGCAAGTACGAAACCAAACTGCAGGCAGCGCTCGATGACGCGGACGACGACACCCTTGTGTACTTCGAGATCGAAGACAAGGCGTTCGAGTCCCGTGTCAAAAAGTTCGCGAAGAAAGCGGCACTTAATACGACTGAACTAACCTCGCCGATGTTCTCCTGCAGCCGCGATCGCTTTGCCGATTTCGCCGAAGGTAAGAAACGACTCTTGATGGGGGACTTCTACAAAGACCAGCGCCGGCGTCTCGATATTCTGGTCGATGCGGACGGCGAGCCCGAAGGCGGGCAATTCAGTTTCGACGCCGAAAACCGCAAGAAACTGCCCCGAAACATCACACCACCAGATTTGGGCGCGGTGGATGCCACGCCGCACGTCGCTGAGGTGATCGATCTGGTGAGAGACCGATTCGGTGACCATCCCGGGAAGGCCGAGGACTTCTGGTGGCCCACCACGCGCAAGCAGGCGCGGGCGTGGCTCGATGAATTTGTATCGGAGCGACTGGAGCTGTTCGGTCCGTATGAGGACGCCATGACCACGCGGTCGTCCACGGTCTTCCACAGTGTGTTGAGCCCGATGATCAACATGGGGTTGCTGACCCCGGACGAGGTGGTTGAAAACGTGGTGGCGCGCGCTGATCGTGCGCCCTTACCCAGCGTCGAGGGCTTCGTCCGTCAGGTGATCGGCTGGCGCGAGTTTATTCGCGGAATCTATCAGCAGTTCAGCGACCGCCAGGATCGGGAGAACTTCTGGAATCACGAACGCGAGCTGACCGACGCGTGGTATGACGGTACCACCGGCATCGTGCCGCTCGATGACGCCATCCAGACCGCAGAGCGTTTGGGTTGGACGCACCATATTCCACGTCTGATGGTGCTGGGCAATCTGATGACGCTGTGTGAGATCAAGCCACAGAGCGCGCACCGCTGGTTCATGGAGATGTACGTGGATTCGTCGGAGTGGGTGATGGGGCCCAATGTGTACGGTATGGGCCTGTTCAGCGACGGCGGTATTTTTGCCACCAAGCCGTACATTTGCGGTTCGAACTACCTGCGCAAGATGAGCGACTATCCGCGCGGCGACTGGTGCGATGTTGTGGACGGTCTGTACTGGCGCTTCATCGACAAGCACCGGGGTTTCTTTGCCGGCAATCCGCGACTGGCGCTGATGCCGCGCGCGCTTGATCGCCTGAAAGACGACAAGCGCGAACGCATCTTCGGTGCGGCGAACGCCTTTATCGAGAAGATGACCGGCTAAAGGTGCGCTACTGCGCCGTGACCTGCACGGTGATGGTCGCGTCCTCACCTTCAAATTCAGCCCGAATAATGGACGTGCCGGCGGTCAACCCGCTGACCTGGCCACGGCTGCCTTCCACGTTGCTGACGCTCGCCGCGCCGGCCGACCCAATCTGAACGGTCCACGTCGTTTCCGTGGTGACATCTTCGGTGCTGCCGTCTTCAAATTCGGCCGTCGCCGTGAGCTGCGTGTTGGCGCCCACCACGATGGTGACCGGCGAGGTCTGATCAATGTCGAGGTCGACCACACGTCCGGCATTGCTGCCCGTGACCGTCAGCGTGCCGGAATTCGATAATCCGTTGCACGCTCCGGTGATCTGGGTGGTGCCCTCGGCGATACCGGAAATGGTGTCCCGGTCCGTGGTGGCAACCGTCTCATCCGAGCTTGTGAACACGCTGTTGCCGGTAATGTCGCGGTTGGTGCCACTGTAGTTGCCGGTCGCCGAGACGGACGTTGTGCCGCCCGCGCTGATGGACGTGTCGGTCAGCGTGATGCTCACGCTCGACAGTGTCGCTGACACCACAACGGGTAGGGCGGCCGACGTGACGCCGTCTTCACTCGCAGTTACGTTCACCGTGCCGTCGTTTGTGGTGAACAACTGACCCGGCGTGTCGTCGTCGAAGGTCGCCAGCGCCGAATCGTCGCTGGCCCATGTGACGGTTTGCGTCAGGTCTTCCGTACGACCGTCGGCAAACGTGCCGGTCGCCACGAACTGGGCGTTCTGGCAAACGTCAATGGGCAGCGCGTCGCTGGTGACGTCGATGCTGGTCAGCGACGCGGACGATACCGTCAGTGTGATCGCGCCGCTGAAGTTGCCGATGCGGCCGGTAAAGACGGCCGTTCCGTCCGCCACGCCGGTGACCGTCCCGGTCGCATCCACGGTCGCCACCGCCGTGTTGGAGGAGGACCACGTCAGGCGCTCGCGCAGGTCCTCGCCGGTTGTGGATTCGACAGCTGAAAGCGTGAGTGACTCACCCACTGAGATCACATCCCGTGAGGACGTCACCGTGATGCCCTGGATGTTGCTGTTCTCGATGGTGACCAACTCGACCAGCGGTTCGGTATTGCCGTCCGTGCAGGCCCCGAGGCCGCCGCCGAGGCAAAGCAGCGTAAGTGCGGCGCAACGTATGCGATCAGAAATCATATTGCAGCCCGAAACTGACGGCCCAGACGTCCACGTCGTCGTCGGCAAAGTAGCTGTTGAGCTCGAGGATGGCGCGCGTGTTGGGCAGCCACTTCAATTTTTCAGTGAGACCGAAGCCGAACGCGAACCCGCTGTAGGAATCGTCGAGACCCGAGGTGTCTGCGCTGCCGCTGAATGACAGACTGGACGTGGCATAGCCGGCCAATGCAAAGAACTGTGTGTCGTACTCGGGTTTGGTGCCGTAGCGTATAAAAGCAGCCGTCACATTATCTGTCTGGAGGGTGAGGTTGCCGACACTGTCGTCGCCCAGCCCGAAAAGCGTTTGAATCTCGACGCCCCACCCGGACGGCAGGGAGGCGCCAGCCCGGAACTTGACCGCAAAACTGTCGAAGTCCGTGCTCGCAACGGGCACGGCCACCCATGCGAGATCGCCACCGGCGTAATAATCGACGGCGCGGGCGGTCGGGCTGGCGACTGCGGCCAGCGTAGCCAGAGTCAAAAGGGCGGCAGGAATAAGGCGTGGCTGCACAGCGTGCGCTCCCGTTCGAACTAGTCGCCGGTACTCTGGCGCGATTGACGCCGGAAAACAACGCGCGGGATGCGGGGCCCGATTGCACCCCTGCCCTTTCTACGATAGCTTACGTAGTACGAAGGAGGGTGTAGATGCGTAGAGCCATATTTTTCGCGCTGATTTTTATCGCGATCTCGCAATCGATCGGGGCGCAAGCGGAACAGAACTACCTGTTCGATGGGCAGTTGCCGTCGGGCACGGCCGCGGAGCATCCCCTGTGGACGGTCGTGCTCCAGCGTCATGCAGACCAGCAGGCTCAACTGAGCGCGTGCCTCGATCAACTGGCGGCGTGCCCGCGCTATCTGCGCGGCTGGCAACGTATCGTGAAGCGGGCCCATGGACTGAACGACCACGCCAAACTGGTTCTGATAAACCGGTTTTTCAATAAACGGCGCTACGTGGATGATGTGATCGACCCGGTAACCCAACTGGGCACGTGGCTCACTCTGAGCGACTTCCTCGAACACGGCGGTGACTGCGAAGACTTCGCGATCGCCAAGTACTTCACACTGCGCGAACTGGGCTTTGGCCCTGAACGTCTGCGCATACTCTCGGCGTGGGATAAAAAAGCGCGGGACTACCACGCCATCCTCGCCGTCAACATCGACGGACGCGCGCATTTCCTTGAGAACGACAACACCGTATTGCACGGCAGGCAGTTACGTCCCTATGCGTTTCTGTATGCCGTCAATGAGGATCACTGGTGGTACCACAGCGATGGCCACCGTGATCAAGCCAACCTGTAGCGTTTTGATTAGGGAGGACGCAACCATGACCAGAAACACACTTCTCAGCCTGACGGCGGCCGGACTTTTGCTGACCGGCGCAACTGCCATGGCCGACACCACGTCGCCACAGACGGGCACGCGCATCAAGCAGTTGCCGAAAATTATTGTGAACGACACGGCCAACAAACAGACCGTTCAGGACGACGACGCCGATCTGTCGCCTGAGCTTCAGGCCATCCTGGCCGAAGCTGAGGCGACAGAGAACGCCGAGTAGGTTATCCGGGGCGGCCGCTGCTCCGGCCGTTTTTTCAGCGTTTGTGTTCGGGACTCTGGAAGTCCGTGTGACAGCCCGCATCCCAGACGTCCGGCTGATTTCCATGAGCCGGTATCCCACCGGCGTCTTTCAGCATGCGCGCCAGATGGAGACAGTTCCACACGAGGAACGTGGTGTTGCGATTCGTGAAGTCGTTCTCCGGTCCGCCCGAGCCCTCGTCCCGATAGGACGGCCCCGGACCGGCTTCGCCCATCCAGCCCGCATCGGCCTGCGGTGGCACCGTGTAGCCGATGTGTGACAACGAGAACAAAATGTTCATCGCGCAATGCTTCACACCATCTTCGTTACCGGTGATCAGGGTGGCACCCACTTTGCCGTAATCCCGGTACTGACCCTTGTCGTTAAACGAATGCGTGTAACCGTACATACGCTCAAGGACCCGGTTGCATACCGAGCTTTTCTCACCAAGCCACACCGACGTGCAGACAATCAAAATATCGCACGCATCAATTTTCGCCTGAAGCGACGGCCAGTCATCCCGATCCCACTCGTCGGTCTCCGCCATGTTCTTGCCAAGGCCCGCGGGTATTTCGTAGTCGACCGGTCGGATCACCTCGGTGCTGACGCCGTTGGCCTTGAAGATACCGTCTGCTACACCGATCAGGCCCTCCGTGTGGGACAGTACGGGCGTTCGATTCAGCGTGCAGTTCAAAAACAGCGCACTCAGATCGTCGTATTTTGCCGGAGGCGACTGGCACTGGTGATCGGTAATGTTTTTTAGTTGATCGGTCATCTTCTTGAATCCCCTGCTGTGAAGGCCCGGTAGTGTAACGACGATCGCCCGCGTCCTCGACACCCGGCCTGATTCGAGTCTTTGGAGAGCATTGCCAATGCAATACGCGTTTCGCCAATCACCACTCTATGGAATGGTGTGCGGGCTTTTCATCACGATCATCCTCACGCCTGGAGCCGCCGCTATGGACACGATCCTCGACGATTACGCGGACGCGGAGCGTCAGGTGCGCCTGGACTGGCGCGTGGTCAACGACAACGTTATGGGCGGTCGCAGCAGGGGCCGCTTTGATTTGCGCGACGGTCATCTTGTTTTTGCCGGGTCCACAAACACGAACGGCGGCGGCTTCAGCTCAATCCGCGCCGGCGGCCTCAACCTGGACCTGTCCGCCTCTGGTGGCATACGTCTGAAGCTGTCGGCAGATGGGCGGCAGTACACGTGGCGGTTGACCACGGATGCGACCTGGCGTGGCAGGCAGGTGGCGTATTGGGCCTCTTTCAAAACATCGAACGGCCCGGATCAGATCATCGACATCCCTTTCAGCGACTTCGTGCCCCGCTTTCGCGGAATGACGCTGCCCGGGCCCGTGCTTAACCCGGCGCGCATCACGGGCATGGGGCTTATGATCTACGACGGTCTGGATGGCCCGTTCGAACTCAGGCTTCAACAAGTCGGCAGCTTTCAGGCCGATTCGCCGGTCACACTCAAGAGCCTGCGTTGGCAGAAGCGGGTGCTGGTTCTGAGCGCACCGTCGGTATCGGACAATCAGATGGCGGCGCAGATGGAGGCCATTAGAGGTTATGAGGCTGACATGGCCGAACGGGATCTCATGGCCGTGATTCTGACGCCCGACCGCGCGTACGCCTGGCCCGAAACCGTGCAAGCCGCCTGGCGGCAGGAGCTCGGGCTACCGTCAGACGGCTTCGCGCTGCGCCTGATCGGCAAGGACGGCTCGGTAAAGCGCCGGGCCGACGCTGCCGTGTCTATGACCGAGATCTTTGCCCAGATCGACGGCATGCCGATGCGGCGCCGCGAAATGCGGGAGCGCCAAACCCATTAATCAACTGGCTACACCGTCTGCCGTCATTTTCGATATGGACGGCCTTCTATTGGATACCGAGCGCCTTTATTCAGAAGGCATCGGGCAGGTGCTGGCGCGCTACGGCAAGCGTTACGACTGGGCGATCAAGGAGACGGTCATGGGGCGCCCGTCCGCGGAGGTCGCTCGCTACCTCGTAAACACCTTGTCGCTACCGATCTCCCCCGAAACCTATTCCCGGGAGCGAGACGAGGTTTTAAGCGAGTTATTTGTCGACGCCGAGGCCAAACCGGGCGCTAAGGCCCTCGTGCGTGCGCTCCATAAGCAGGGCATCCCCATTGCGGTGGCCACCGGTTCGTCAAGGCCTTTGTTGGCGCTCAAGACCACGCGTCATCAGTCATGGTTTTCGTTGTTCAACGTCGTGGTATCCGCAGAAGACGATGAAGTTGCCCAAGGCAAACCTGCGCCGGATGTCTTTCTGGTGGCGGCGTCGAAACTGGGTGTGGAACCGGCAACTTGCCTCGTGTTCGAGGATTCGCCGGCCGGCGCGCATTCGGGCATCGCTGCCGGCATGCAAGTGATCGCGATTCCCGACGCGCGCACCAATCGCGCGCTGTTCCCTGAAAACGTCACGTTCCTTGCCGGGTTGGAGCACTTCCATCGCGCGCACTGGTAAGCCTAAGACCAAAAAAAAGGCCGGACGAGGATGACGCTCGTCCGGCCCATCAATGGCTGTGGCGGGGTAGACACCACAGCTCCAGGGATCGATCGCCGTTAGCCGGTGTTGTCGCCAAAACCACCCCGTTGGCCGCGCCGGCGCTGTTTGCCGCTTCGATCGCGCCGTTTTTCCATCATCGCGTCGAGTTGCTGCATCTGGTCTTCGGTCAAAACCTGGCTCAGCTCATTGCGCATTTGCGCGCGGCGCAGCACGGCCTCGCGTGCGTGGCTGGCCGCGAGGTCTGCGGCGGCATCGGCGTTACCGCTTTCAACCAGCGCTTTGACTTCCTCGCGCTGGGCCTGGCGCGCATCGCGGTCGGGTGTGTATGCCGCACGGATCTGCTCAACGCTGGCCTGCTGTTCGGTCGTCAGATTGAGTTTTTTCGCGAGCCGATCGAAATTGCGCTGACCCGGCTCGGCGTGGGCACCCGCGGCCCAGGCGGTCAGGAATACGCTTATCAGTACAGTACGTGGATTGAAGTGGGTTGAGGTCATGGGGAATCTCCTTTCTGGGGTTCAGGGGAGGCGCCGGGGCGTTGTCTCCACGCTGCTCAAGATACGCCCCGAGTACGCACCGAAGACCCAGAGTTTGTGAAGACAATGTCCAGATTCATCAAGTTGGTTCGCCCTTGTTATGTCATATGTAACAGGCCACATAATTTGAACTGGTCCGCAGTCGTTTACCCACCGCTTGTTTAACCTTCCCGCCATGTGTCGGGAACTTATGAATCAACCCAGGGACTGGGTGTGTGTGTTTGCTTTTTGGGCCAGTGCGAGCGCCGCAGCGGGACCGATGACCGTTCAGGTTGTCGACCAGTATGAGCAGCCCGTGCCGAACGCACTCGTCATGGTATCTGACGGTTCGGTGATGCCAGCCGGCGCGGCCAATACGAGCATTGGTCAGAAGAACGCCGAGTTTGATCCCCCAATCTCTGTCGTCAGCCGAGGCACCCCTGTCGATTTTCCGAACCGCGACCGGGCGCGTCACCATGTGTACTCGTTCTCCCCGGCTCGCAGTTTCGAAATTGAGCTGTACAAAGGCACGCCCTCAGAGCCCATAACGTTCGACAAGACCGGCATCGTCACCATCGGATGCAATGTGCATGATTGGATGTATGGTGTGGTTTACGTCATCGAGTCGCCGTATTACGCCATCACCGACGAAAGCGGAGTGGCGAGCCTGGATGCGCCTGACGGCAAGACGGTTGCGCTCACGGTGTGGCACCCGGATCAGGCGGGTGACGGTTACACCAAGACGGACTACTCGCCTGGCAATACTGCTACGTCGGTGGCCTTAAACCTGCGCGCAACGGCGCCGCGGCCGTCGCGCCCCGGCCCGATCAAACCGCCAAAGCATAGACAGCGCTGATCCGGCTGATCGGGTTCATGGCGTCATTCAACAAAACATCGCTCGGGCTTCGAGCGCGAGTCCTCCTCGTGATCGTGGGGCTCCTGATCGTGTCTCAGGTTGTCGCTCTGGTGGCCGTCCTCGCGACCACACGTTCCAGCGCGATGTCCCGTGCGCTCGACGATGTGGAGTTGGGCCGACGCATTTTCGCGGAGGTGTTTGATACGCGCGCCGCGCAGCTCGATAACTCCGTGCAACTGCTTGCACGGGATTTTGGTTTCAAAAGCGCGGTTGCAAGTCGTGACGAGGAGACCATCCGGCTTGCTCTGGTGAATCAGGCGCAGCGAATCGGCTCGGATTTGATGATCTTCCAGAGCATCGATGACCAGTTTATGAGTGCCGGCATGGTTCGTGAACCAGAACGTGCCGACTACGACCACCTTTTGAACGTCGCTATTTCCGATAACGACTCCAGTCATGTTGTGGTCGCGCTGGGCGGCGTGCCGTACCAGATTGTGGCGCAGCCGGTTTTCGCGCCGGGGCAGGTGGGCTGGATCTGGGTCGGTTTTGAGCTGGGCGATCAGCTGGCCAATCAGATGCGCGATCTGACCTCGCTCGACGTGTCCTTTGTCCTGTCGGAGAACGGGCAGGTGTCGGGCAGTTCGCTGCGACCGGCCGAACGCGCTGACGTGGCACAGATTGACTACGACGACGCGCTTACCGAGGTCGTGACATCGCAGCTGGGTGAGGACACCACGCTGACACGGAGTCTTCCCCTGGTGGGCGACGACTCGGCGCATGCGCTGCTGCACGTGCCCCTGGCGCGCGCACTGCAATCCTATCGAACGCTTAAATTGCAGCTGTCCGTGGTGTTTGTTGTCGCTCTGCTGCTGTCGTTGCTGTTCGCCAGCAAGCTCTCGGACAGCATCACCCGGCCCGTGCTCTGGCTCCTCGCGGCCGCCCGTCGTATCGGTGGCGGGGACTACGAGCGTCCCATCGAGGTGACGCGTGGCGATGAGCTCGGACAGCTGGCCGAAACGTTTAACGTCATGCAGCGCGGCATTGCCGAGCGCGAAGAGAGCATTCGCCATGCGGCCTCCCACGATGCGCTGACCGATTTGCCGAACCGCGCGGTTGTTGACGATCGCCTCGAACACGCGATGGCCCGTGCACGCCGCTTTGGTCAGCCGTTCAGCGCGTTGATGGTCGACCTCAACCGGTTCAAAGAAATCAACGACACGCTGGGCCACACGATCGGCGACGCGGTCCTCGTGGGCGTGGCGCAGCGCTTGCGTGAACTCGTCCGCGAAGTGGACACCGTAGCGCGACTTGGCGGAGACGAATTCCTGCTGCTGCTGGATGACTGTAGCGCCGATCAGGCGCGCGCGTTCGTGCACCGCATTCAAGACCAGCTTACAGCGCCGTTGTCCATCGACAATGTGACCATCAACGTCAGCATGAGCATGGGCCTCGCGGTGTTCCCCGAGGACGCTGAAGATGGCGCGAGTCTCCTGCGGCGCGCCGACATCGCCATGTACGCGGCAAAAGAACAGCAGGTTCCCCTGCGTCTCTACGAAAAAGGTCAGGACGAGGCGCATCTGCAGAAACTGGCGCTGGTCAATGACCTGGTTGAGGCGGTGGCCAACGATGCGTTGATTCTCAACTACCAGCCAAAAGTGCGACCGGACGACCACGAGATCGCGTACGTCGAGGCACTGGTGCGCTGGACGCATCCAGAGCGCGGTGTGATTTTTCCGGATCAGTTCATCGAGTTGGCCGAGGAGTCGGGCAACATCGGGTTGCTCACCGACTGGGTGTTGAACGAAAGCGTCCGACAGATGCGTGAATGGCAGGATCGCAATCTGAAAGTGGATGTGGCGGTCAACCTGTCCGCGCTGGATCTCCTCGATGAAGACCTGCCGGCCCGCGTGGCCGACATCCTCAAACGCCACGGCATGCCGGCGTCGCGTCTTAACCTCGAAGTGACCGAAAGTGCGGTGATGACCGATGCCGGGCGTGCTGTGTCCACATTGAAATCCCTGCGTGATATCGGTGTGACGCTGTCCATTGATGATTTCGGGACGGGACATTCCTCGCTGGCTCAGCTCAAACAACTGCCAGTGCAGGTGCTGAAGATCGACAAGTCGTTTGTTATGAGTATGGCGAATAACCACGACGACGAAGTGATCGTCCGGTCAACGATTGAGCTCGCACACAACATGGGCCTCAAGGTTGTGGCCGAAGGTGTTGATAACGAGCGCAGCCGGGACCTGCTTATTGAGTTCGGCTGCGAATATCTGCAGGGCTACTTCTACGCCAAACCCCTTACCTCCACGGACTACGAACAATGGCTGCAGCAACATCTGAACGAACACGCCGCCTGATTGGCGTTTTCGCAGCGTGTTTCCTGATCGCTCCGCAGGCGATGGCGGACGGGCGTTTGCTCGGCACCGGGGGGGCCATGACCACAGGCGGCGCCGCTGGCGGCGGCATCGTACCGTGGGCGGTCCTCGCAGGCTACGGCACGGAAGATGAGACCGGCGGATCAGTTTACGCCACGCGCGCCAGCTTTGATGACTATGAGTTGAGCGTTGTGGGCGGTGCCTGGTCATGGCGCAACCGCGTGGAGGTGTCCTACGCTCGGCAGGATTTCGACATCAGTGTGCTTAGCGGTCCTCTGAATCTCGAGCCCGATGCGCGCCTCCGACAGGACGTATTCGGCGTGAAGGTCCGGGTTGTGGGTGATCTCATTTACGGCGATCTGCCCCAGGTGTCGTTCGGTTTGCAATACAAGCAGCATCTGGACTTTCTGGTGCCGTCCGTCGCCGGCGCGCTCGACGATTCGGGTGTTGATTTCTATATCGCGGCGAGCCGCCTGTTTCTCGACGGGCCGTTCGGTCGACAGTTTCTGGTGAACGGCACACTGCGCACCACCGCCGCCAATCAGGATGGGCTGATGGGCTTTGGCGGCGACCTCGGTGAGCGCACACTCGTTTTTGAAGCCAGCGCGGCACTCTTGCTGAACCGCAGGTTTGCCCTCGGTGCCGAGTATCGACAAAAACCGGACAACCTGTCTTTTGCGCAGGAAGAGGATTGGTTCGATGTCTTCGGTGCGTGGTTTGTTAACAAGAATGTGACCGTGGTGGGTGCGTTCGCGTCCCTTGGTGACGTTGGCACATTGGAAAATCAAAGAGGTGTGTATGTTTCGCTTTCGGCGTCGTTCTGAGTTCAAGCCGCGCATGCGCGTGGGTGTGATCATGGCGTTGATCTCGGCGCTGTTGCTGGCCAGCGGCTGCGCGAGTACGCACGCACCCGCGCCACAAAAAAGCGTGTACGAACAGCTTGGCGGCGAGCTGGCTGTGCGCCGGTTCATTGAGGACTTCACATGGATGATGGCACACGATGAGCGCGTCGCCGAAATTGTGGCGTTCACCGACTGGGAACACTTTCGGCCGGTCATGCACGACTACATCTGCCATGTAAGCGGCGGTGGCTGCGACTACCACGGGCAGAGCATGGCGGATGCGCACCGTGGCATCGGTATTACGCACGGCGAATTCAACGTGTCGGTTGAGTTAATGCAAAAAGCGATGACGCAAAATGATATCCCGCTGTCTGCGCAGAACCGGCTTCTCGCGGTGCTCGCGCCCCAGCGGCCGGATATCGTCCACCGGTAAGCGCTGCAGCGCGTCAGCTATACTGCTCCCTCGTTAAGCGAGGAGCCGATCATGTTGCGCACACCTACACTTTGCTTTCTTCTGGTCTTGAGCTCGTCAGTGGCCGCGGGGCACCACGAAGCGGCTGAGAACGAGGCGCCGGGTGCACTCGATCCCGACGCCATGATGGAAGCGGCGGCGGCGGCCATGACCCCTGGAGCCGAGCACGCCCACCTGGCCGACAGCGTCGGTGCGTATAACGCGGCCATGAAGTTCTGGATGGCGCCCGGCGAGCCAGCGCTCACATCCTCGATGTCTGTCCAGCGTGAAATGGACCTCGGCGGGCGCGTGCTCACCGAGCGCTGGCGCGGCATGGCCTTCGGACAACCTTTTGAGGGTGTGGGCCGTACCGGGTACGACAATGTGAACAAGCGCTACTGGAGCACCTGGACGGACACCTTCTCGACGGGCGTGCTGGTCATGTACGGAACGGTTTCAGCGGACGGGCAGACGCTCGAGTTCACAGGCACCGGCACCAATCCGGCAACCGGGGAATCCTACAAGACCCGTTCGGTCGGATCGCTGCCCGGTGCGGCTGTGGAGACGATGACAATGTACGAGGACCACGGTGAGGGTGAGTACAAGTCCATGTCGGTCACACTCACGCCGAAGGCGGCGCCGTAATCCTCTAATCCGGACTCAGTCCGCGATCGGTCATCAGGTAGGTTGCGAAACTGGCCAGCCAGTGGCCGCCGGCGTAGTCCTCACCGGTGACGGCGGCCAATCCGCTTGTCGCGTGCAGACGCGCTGCGGACAGCAGCGCTGCGCGTCTTGGGTCGTCACCCGGCAGACCGGATGCAATGCCGCGCAGCATCCAGGCGCGGCTGAGATTCAGCCCGTCAAGATGAGCCAGTTTGCCATCGCTCTTGTCCGTCACCACGGCGACGTCGAGCCACGTCGCTGAGCCGTCCTCTGGCAGCGTCGGCAGAAACGCCGACAACCAGCGCGAGAATGCGCTCGACGTCATGACGCGCCGCATCAGATCGGCTTCAGCCAGGCAGGGTGACAGGAAATCCTGGCCGGACGGCTCGTATCCCAGCGGGCAGGCGATGTCATCGCCGTAGAATGTAAGTGCGCGATCTTCGATCAACGCGGCCAGATCGGTGCGTCCGACTTGCCGCGCGTAGTCCAGAACCAGTCCGAAGGCGAACGCGGTCTGGGAATGCTCGCCGGTGCGAATCGGGTGCGACAGTTTTGGCAGCCAGTTCACGAAGCGATCGACCACGATCTTCTCGAGGGGTGCAAGGGCGACGCGTGCATTTTTAAGGTCAGCATGGCCAGCACTATCGAGCTCTGCTGCGAGCTGCAGCAACCACGCCAGCCCATAGGGTCGTTCAAACGCAACGCGTCCCGGAGCGTTGAAGTAGTCGGCCTCAGCCGTGATGTGATCTTCCGTAATGTTCCTGATGACCGCTTCGCGCAGCGCCGAGCCGAGCGTGTCATCCTCCAGCCGTTCCGCCAGTCGCACCAGAAGCCAATGGCCGTGCACCGCCGAGTGCCAGTCGAAACAGCCGTAGAACGCAGGCGTGAGTTCGCGCGGCGTCCTCGCGTCATCGTCGGTGTTCAACACGTGCGCAATCTTGTTCGGATAGGGGCGGTGGACGCAGTCCAGCGCCAGATGGGCAAAGCGAAGCGCTTGCTCATCATCCAGTGCGGCGACCGACAGCGCGCCCGTACCGTGCAGCGCCAGTGCGGCGGCAATCAGGCCAAAACGAAAGCGCATCAGGCGGGCTGCCCGGGCCGGTCGATGGCACTGTCGTCGTCATCGAGCCGCTCCATCGTGAAACCCGTGAAGCCGTAGAGAATCGACATCAATGGGTTGATCAGATTAAAGAACGCAAACGGCAGATAGGCGAGCGTGGCCACGCCGAGGGTGGCGGACATGTACGCGCCGCACGTATTCCAGGGAATCA
Source organism: Pseudomonadota bacterium (assembly GCA_039026595.1). Taxonomy (GTDB): domain Bacteria; phylum Pseudomonadota; class Gammaproteobacteria; order Steroidobacterales; family JBCCMA01; genus JBCCMA01. The sequence continues at coordinate 57,462 of JBCCMA010000002.1, read as the reverse complement.
ACGGTGAGGTCAGCGTGCCCGAGTCCTCAATCACGCGCGACAGATTGTGCGGTGCCAGCCCGCGACGTTTGAACTCGGCCTTGAACATCCGGCCCGGCAGGACAATGGCGATGTACTGATCCGCAGCGACAATGTTGATGCCGATGGCGCTGACCACCACCGTAAACACGAGACTGCCCGTGGAGCGCGCGCCGCGGATCGCCGATTCGATCAGACGCTTCAGCATGCCACCGTACTCGAGCACGGCACCGAAGGTCAGCGCCGTCAGAATCAACCAGATGGTGACGAGCATGGAGCTCATGCCGCCGTTGCTGAGCAGTTCGTCCACCTCGGTGACGCCGGTGCTGGCGACGTAGCCGTCAGACAACGCGATCCAGACGCCCTTGAGCATCGCAAGCGCGGGCGGCAGATCGGGCGAGTTGGCGAAGGACAGCACCACGTCCGGCTGCAACAGCACCGCGACTGCGCCGCCGAGCAACGCGCCAAGGAGAATGGTAGGCAGAGGTGGAAACTTGCGGTAGGCCATCGCAAAGACAACCACCATTGGTATCAGCGTCCACGCACTGATGTTGAATTGCGCGCTGAGCGTGCTGGACAGGGTATTGAGCGTGTCGGCCTGCGCGGCCGTGTCGATGTCGGCCCGCAACCCGATCGCCGCGAACAGTACCAGCGCGATGGAAATCGACGGTCCGGTGGTCCAGAGCATGTGGCGAATGTGGCGGAACAGATCGGTGCCCACGACCGCGGGTGCCAGATTGGTGGAATCGGACAACGGGGACATCTTGTCGCCGAAATAAGCGCCGGAAACGATGGCCCCGGCTGCGATCGCAGGCGATAGGCCAAGGCCCATGGCGACGCCAATCAGGGCCACGCCCAGCGTACCGGCCACCGTCCACGAACTGCCCGTGGCCAGTGATGCCACCAGACAAATAAAGCACGCGGCTGCGTAAAACCACTGCGGATTGAGGATCTCAAGGCCGTAGTAGATCAGCGACGGCACGGTGCCCGCCATCAGCCATGTGCCGATCAGTCCGCCGACGGACAGCAGAATCAGAATGGCACCCATAGCCGTGCTGATGCCTTTGATAATCGCGGCCAGTACGTTGTCCCAGGCGTGCCCGTTCTTGATGCAAACCAGGGCGCCGATACCGGCGCAGAGGGTCAATGCGATCTGATTTGGGCCGCTTGAAGAGCTATCGCCAAAAAGATAGACCGACAAGCCAAGTAGCACGATAAGGGCGCCGATCGGCAGCAGGGCATCGATCAGCGAAGGGGTTTTTGTCGTTGTCATGCGGCCACTCTACCGCATGCTACTCTCGCAGCCGTCACTTTATTGCGCCGGGCGCACCGTGCCCGGCAAGCCCGCCACCACCCGGAGAACGATCCCATGAGCACCACCTTGTACGAACTGAGTGTCGCGAGCTACCTGCAGTCGGTTGGTGCGGTCCGCAAAGTCCTTAAAAAAGGCGGCGAGCAGGCGGCGGCAGCGGGCCAGGATGTTGACGAGCTCGTGCAGTTACGGCTCCACGACACCATGCTGCCGATGTCGTTCCAGATCGTCAGTGTGGTGCACCACTCGCTCGGAGCGGTGAAGGGGCTGCGCGCCGGTGAGTTCGGTCCGCCTTCGGGGTATCCGGCGGAGCTCGACTTTGCGGGCTGGCAGGCGTTCCTGGACGACGCGCACACGGAGCTTCAGGCAATCGACGCGGATGAGATCAACGGCCTTGCTGGCAAGGCGGTTCATTTCCGCATGGGCAGTGTGGAGATTCCGTTCACCGCTGAGAATTTCGTGATGTCGTTCTCGCTGCCCAATCTGTATTTCCACGCCACAACCACCTACGACCTTCTGCGCATGCACGCGGTCAAGCTGGGCAAGGCGGACTACCTCGGCTGGTTGCGTAAGGGCCTGCCTGCCTGACCGCCCGACGTGATGTAAATCGGGCGATTCGAGACTTTCTCGGGTCGACGTTTTGCCCCGCCGTGGCCATCATGTTGCATAACATTCCAGCGTCCTCGAAACGTGCGCATCTGCACGTTGTTCCCATGCGAGTTTGTGTGGACAAGCACATAATTTTTTGAGGGTGTGGGTAACGTTGTCAGCCGGACTTGAGCACGCCTGCGTGTTCCGCTGACACGCGTTTCATGCAACATATTCAGGAGTAGGGCCAGTGGCTTCCACAAGCGACAACGAACGCCGCAGTTCGGCACAGGGAAACGATCAACTCGAATCAGACGGTGCATCGCGCCGTACGTTTTTACAGGCCGCTGCAGGCCTGTCGGCGCTGGGCGCCGTCTCTTCTGTCGGAGCGGCCTCGAATGCCGGGTTCCGGCCTTCGCGCAATGCGCGTGTCATCCCGGTTGACGACAACATTGCAAAGCGCGCGGCGCTGGCGGCGGATCTCAAGGTGACCGCTGCGCGTCGGCTTCAGCGGGAAACGCTGGCGCTGACCCAGCAGACCGTCAACGATGACGAGTTGCGTTATGAGAGTCAGGACTTCTACGCGAGCTTCTTCAAGACGCTGCCGCAAAACGATTACGGTGAAGTGGACCCGACGGCCTACCGCAAGCTGGTAGCCGCCTGCGAATCCGGTGCCCAGCGCGACTTCGAACTCATCGAGACCGCGCCGACGGCGGACCGTGGCCTGGCCAATCCCCAGGGCGCGTTTGCCCTTCAGCTGACCGGCCTCGACGGTCACGCCACGCGCATGCCAGCCGCGCCCTCGTTTCGCTCCGCAACCACGGCGGCCGAGATGGGCGAGGTGTACTGGCAGGCGCTCACGCGGGACGTGCCCTTTCTCGAGTACGACACCAATGCAGACATTGCCAACGCGATTGATGACCTGAACCAGTTTTCCGCGACGGTGGGGCCCAATGTGGGTGGTCTGGTGACACCTGGGACATTGTTCCGAGGTTCAACACCTGGCGATCTGAACGGGCCCTACATCAGTCAGCTGCTGTATCAGGATGTGCCCTACGGGCCGTCAACGATCGTCCAGCGCTACCCTGTGCCGGTGTCGGATTTCATGACCGACGTGCCCAGCTGTGTATCAATTCAGCGTGGAGAGAGTCCGGCCGCTCCCGCCGTGTTCGACCCCACGTTGCGTTATCTCAACAATAACCGCGCGCTGGGCGAGTACGTGCATAACGATGTGCTCTTTCAGGCCTACTTCAACGCGGCCATGATTCTGCTGCGTTACGGACCCGACGCCTGGGACCCGGATCACCCCTATCGCTTCATTGACACGCAGGGGCCGTTTACATCGTTTGGTGGGCCGTTCCTGTTCCAGCTTCTGACGTTTGCGTCGAACCTGTCGTTGAACGGGGCGTGGTATCAAAAATGGTGCGTGCATCGCCGACTTCGGCCCGAGGCGTACGGGTTGCGTGTCCATTTCCTGATGACCGAGGGGCGTGAGTACGACATCCACCCGGATCTGGTGAACTCGCGCGCCGTGGCGGACACCATGTCGCGCTATGGCACCGGTCTTCTGCCCATGGGCTATCCGGAAGGTTCGCCTACCCACCCGGCGTATCCGGCTGGGCACGCCACCATTGCGGGCGCGTGCTGCACCATCTTGAAAGCGTTCTTCGACGAGTCGTTTATCTTGCCGGATACGGTGCAGTCCAATGCGGACGGAACGGCGTTGATTCCCTACACCGGGTCCGCGTTGACGCTGGGTGGCGAAGTCAACAAGCTGGCGTACAACGTGGCCATCGGACGTGATGCGGCGGGCGTCCATTATCGATCCGACGGCACCTACGGCATTGAGACCGGAGAGCAGCAGGCCATCGCATTGCTTCAGGACTACGCGGATGCGTGCATCGAGCCCACGGCCGGGTTCACATTGACACGGTTCGACGGCACGCCCATCCGCATCACGCGTCGCGGACCCCTGACACCAGCAACCTCTACTTTCCCCGGGCAGGCCACGCCCACGGGGCCTCAGAGAGGGGAGTCTGACCAACGACGCACGTTTCGCTAAAGGTCTTCTCCAGCCTGATGTCATGCGTGCGCTCATCGGCCAATAATGCTTCGGTCAGTTCACGGGCGTGGGAGACCACCCAGAGCGGGTGGTCTTCCGCGTAGCGACACATCAGCCGACCGAGTGCCGGCAACAGGTCGGGATGCAGGCTCATTTCGGGTTCATTGAACACCATCAGCGGCGGCGGTCGCGGTGTTTTCAGCGCGGTGACCAGCAGCAGGTAGCGTAAGGTGCCGTCGGACCATTCCGACTGCCGCAGCGGTCTTAGCAACCCAGGCTGCTCAAACAAAAGCTCGAAGCGCCCGTCGGCTGCATGCACGTGCACCGTGGCGCCGGGAAAAGCGTCATCGACCGCGTCGGCGAGGCCCTGAGCATCACCAATTTCCATGACCGTGCGCCACGCCGCCGCCAGGTCGTGTCCGTCATTACTGAGAACCGGCGTGCGCACGCCCACGTGGGGCGCCCGTGCCGGCGCGTCCGCGTCACAGCGAAAGTGGTCATAGAAGCGCCAGGCCCGGAGGGTGTCCCGAGCCATCAGGACTTCCGGCGCGCGTACCGGATCGGCGACCTCCGTCAGCATGCTGTCGTAGGCCGGCAGATGCTGTTTAAGGACCTGCCAGTGGCCGTCCTCGTCGCGCCCGCGGACCACAGGCCCGATGCGGTCAACCAGCGCACGCCGCGGATGCCATTTGTCTCCATGCCACAGGCTTTCGCGCTTGATTTCGGGATCCTGCGTGAACATGGTTCCGGGGACGGGTGCGGGCAGACCGAAATCGATCGCATAGCCAAACGTGTCGCTCGCAAAACCGAGGCGTAACGCCACTTCGTTGCGGCGCGGCCCGCCCTGTATCGGAATCCGACCCTGTTTAATGCCACGCGATACCGTTTCCGGTCCTGCCCAAAGGACCGATGGCAGCCCGCCCTCCCGCGCCAGCGCCAGTGTGGCACGGCCGCGCGCGACCTCTGTCAGAAACCGGAGTGCACGGTATAAATTGGATTTGCCACTGCCGTTAGCACCCGTGATCAGGTTGAGTTGTTCCAGACGCAGATGGGCGCGGCGGACCGAGCGATAGTTCGCAATCGCGAGGGTATGGAGCAAGCTGATCAGCCGCGGCTGTCGAGCATCTGGCTCAGAAACGCGTCGGCCTCGGCGATGGATCGGTTCATATCGTCGATCAGCGCATCCACATTGCCCTCAATGACCACGGCCTCGCCTTCGAGCGACGCGATCGCGGACAAGTTGAGATTGTGTTTGAGATACAGGACCTGGTCGCGGAAGGTGTCGAGGACCGGCTGCATCCGGGCTTCACTCTCGCGCATCGTGGCGATCAGGTGCGTGGCCTGCTCGCGTGTCTGGTCGAACTGGCTCTCGGCCAGCCGCTTCAGGCTTGCGTCGTTGTATTGCGCGAGTTCATCGCGCCATTCCTCAAGCAATCGGTTGCTTGCTTTCACGACGCGATCGATCCGGCTGCTGATTTGTTCGGCGGCCTGCTCCGAACGCTCAAACGCCTTGTTCAGGCGACTATGTTGCCGCTCGAGTTCGGATTCCGGCATGCCCACCACGGCCTTGAACTCGGTAAGCGCATCCTTGAATTCCGCCGCGGCGTCCTGCTGTGCATCGCGCGCATCTTCCACGCGATCAACCAGTACGTCCCGAGGCGCTTTCCAGAACCGGTCGAGGTCGCTACTAATGACCCCCTGCGCCGTGCCAACGGCCAGAACCAGAGAAGCAATCGCGGCCCACGAGCGCTTTTTTTTGAGCAGCCCGGGGAGCATAGGTAAGATTTGGCGGAACAACGCGGACACGAGCACTCCCGACATGCACAACAACAACACTCGGGCTGAGTATGGTCAAGCCTATTCCCGCCTGCAAACCGTCTTATGTCGTCTTTTGATTGCGTGCGCAGCGCTTTCGCTTGGGGCGTGTGCCACCGTGCAGTACTCCGCGCTGGAGAAGATCGGGATCGAGAAACGGGACATTCTTGTGGACCGCGTTGAAGACGCGCGCGATGCCCAGGACGAGACACGGGAGGAGCTCATCAGCGCGTACGAGGCATTGAGCGAGTTGATCGGGCACGACGGCGGCGAGCTTGAAAAACGCTACAAGGCGCTGGACAAGGCGGTGGACCGATCGGAGGACGCGCGAGACGATCTGGACGATCGGCTTGAGTCGATTGACCGCGTCAGCGGCGATCTGTTTGATGAATGGCAGGAAGAGCTTGCGCTTTATTCAAGCGATTCGCTGCGTCAGGACCAGGCCGGAAAGCTGGCCGCAGCGCGGCGCCAGTACGCCGCGATGCGTCAGCGCATGCAGGCCGCTCGGGATCGCGTCGACCCGGTCATGTCGGTGCTGCAGGACAATCGACTGTTCCTAAAGCACAGCCTTAACGCGCAGGCGCTCAGCGCGTTGCGCGGTCAGGCCAGTGCCATTGATGCCGACGTCAATGCACTGATCCGGGACATGCAAGCGGCTATCGATGAAGCAAATGCGTTCATAGAGAACATGCGCGGCTGAGGTCAGGTCGCAAGACGTATCGCCATCACAAAATCGCGCTGCGGATCGGTCCCGAGAAGAAAGTCGGTTTTACCGCACACCTTGAAACCGCATTTGCTATAGAACGCAATCGCGCGCGCGTTGTGTTCCCACACCGTCAGCCACATCGCGTCGCACTCTGATGCGCGCGCGGCGTCCTCAAGCGCGCCAAGCAGTTGCGGCGCGACACCGCGCCCATGCCACGGCTCGTCAACATACAGGCGGGACAGCTTGGCGGGACGCTGCACGCCAAAACCTGCGGCATCAAAACCGCCGGCGTCGCTCGGCTTGAGCTGCGCAAACCCGGCGAACGGAGCATCGCCCGCCAGCAGCGTAACGATACTCACGTCCGCCAAATCCCGCGCGATGGCCTCCACGCGATAGTGTGTATCGAGGTACAGTGCGACGTCGGCCGGATTGTTGCTCGCGCCAAATGCGTCCGTAAAAGTGCGAATTGCGAGGGCACTGAGCGCCTCGGCGTCACCGCCGACCGCTTTGCGTATGGCAACGGATGGGCTCGTTTTGTTCACGTGCCAGAGTGTAACGCAGCGACCCATGGGCTGGTCGGCGTGCGAGGCCTTTTGTAAGCTCACGTTCCCCCGACAGCTAAGGAGTGGCCATGCAGTGTCACGAAGTGGACTACGAGATTTTTGGTGATGACCTGCAGGTGGTTGAGGTTGAACTCGATCCGGGCGAAGTGGTGGTCGCCGAAGCCGGCGCCATGAATTACATGGAAGAGGGCATCACGTTCGAGGCCAAGATGGGCGACGGATCCAAGCCCAGCGGTGGACTGATGGATTCGTTGCTTAACGTGGGCAAGCGTGTCCTGACCGGTGAGTCAATTTTCATGACCCACTTCACCAACTCCGGTCACGGGAAGAAGCGGGTGGCGTTTGCCGCGCCCTACCCCGGCAAGATCATGGCCATCGATATGGCAAAAATGGGCGGCGAGCTCATCTGCCAGAAAGACGCCTTCCTGTGCGCCGCGTACGGCACCAGCGTCGGCATTGCCTTGCAGCGCAAGCTCGGCACTGGGTTCTTTGGTGGCGAGGGATTTATTTTGCAGCGTCTTCAGGGCGACGGTATGGCGTTTGTTCACATCGGCGGTACGGTGATCAAACGCGAATTACGCGGTGAAACGCTGCGGGTCGACACGGGCTGTCTGGCCGCGTTCACACCGGGCATTGATTACGATATTGAGCGCGCCGGGTCCCTGAAATCCATGGTGTTTGGTGGAGAAGGATTGTTCCTCGCTACGCTGCGTGGCACGGGTACGGTGTATCTGCAGAGCTTGCCGTTTTCGCGGCTTGCCGGGCGGGTGCTGCAGGCGGCGCGTTATTCGGGCTCCAAAGGCGAAGGGTCAGTTCTGGGCGGGCTGGGCGATTTGTTTGGAGACAACTAGGACTCAGACGATGGCCCCCTACAGTTCAACGGGAATCAGTTCATCGTAGAAGCCGGCTACGGTCAGCGTAACCGTCACGCCCGAGCGACCTGCGTTCTCGAAGTACCAGCCGTGCTGTCCCGCGTAAGCGGCCACGATGCTGCCGCCATCGGCGATACTCTCGCCGTTCGCATAGCGCGTATAGAAACCGCTTGTGTTGTCGTCGGTATGCGCGTGGAAATCGAAATAGATCGGGCCGTCAGCGCGCCAGTGATACACCAGCGAAGCGCCCCGCTGCATGATCGCTTTGTATTCGAGTTGCCCGCGCGCGGGTACGTCTATCGTGACCACGTCCTGTTTCAGCGGCGCGGTCGCGCGAACGATGTTCTCTCCAGCAGCCGACGGCAGAGGATTACCGTCGCCGTCCTGATTTGGGGCGGCCGTGGCTCCATCAAAGAGCCGAAATGTCAGGAGTTGATCCGGCATCGTTGTACCGACCGGCACGTCGACCAGGCGGCCGCGCTCGGCGGGCTTGAAGTCGTTGCGCTTTTTAATGACGGCCGATCCGATCAGCACGCCGAGAGTGATCGCGCTCAAGGTCGCGAACAGAAGGGTTGCGTTACTCAGCCGCGGTAATGGCATGGTCATTTCAGTACCCCATGAAGCGACCGAACTGGTCGATAAAAAGCGCCACGCCGGCGGTGATCAGCGCCGTATTCACAATCAGACCAAGCCGGACGGCCTGACCGGCACGTCGGATCAATGCAAGCACAACCAGAATGCCCGTGAGCGCCCCAATCTGGCCAAGTTCAACACCCACGTTGAACCCGATCAGGTTGGTGATGAGTCCTTGCTCTGGCAGACCCACATCCTGAATCTTGGTCGCCAGACCGAGTCCGTGGAACAGGCCAAATACGAATACCACCAGTCCCGCGCTGGGTCGGTGGCCCAAAATCCGTTCGAACCCACCAAGATTATCGAAGCCCTTGTAGGCCACAGACAGCCCGATGATGGCATCCACGAGATAAGGGTGCACATCCAGGGCCCATACCACCCCTGTGAGCAGGGTAATGGTATGGCCCGCGGCGAAGAGCGATGCCAGCGTGAGCACGGTCCGCATGCGGTCCGCGTAGAACATCACTCCGAGCAGGAACAGCACGTGATCGAGGCCGGTGATCATGTGCTTGGCGCCTAATTCGACATAAAGCGCAAACTGCGGCCCGGATGCGCCGACGATGCGCGCGGCGTCTGTCGCGCTGACATCGTGGGCGAGCGCGGGCACGGCGACCGCAACAGGCGCCATCAGAAGCAACATAAACCGGTGCGGAAGTCTGTTCATCTTACGCTCGAGGGGTTGTGGGCCGGACTGTCTGCCAACGCTTATCGGCTGTCAACGTATGTATCGGCTTCACATAAGCCGCGAGTGCCAACCGGTGCTCACTTTCTTACTCATTGTGTTCGTTAACTCAAGAACGTCGGAGTTCCGCCGACATTATTGTGAGGCATTGATGAGGACTCCCACCCATGAACGTAATGATCGTCGACGACAGCTCCGCAATGCGGATGATCGTGAAGCGCACGCTGCGCCAGGCCGGCTTCACCGGGCTCAAAATTACGGAGGCTGAGGACGGGCAGCAGGCACTGGAAAAGGTGGATGACGTCAATCCCGGCCTTATTTTGTGCGATTGGAACATGCCCAACATGAATGGAATCGAGTTCCTGACTGCGCTCCGTGAGCAGGGCAGCACGACGAAGTTCGGCTTTGTCACGACGGAATCGACGGCCGAGATGCGAAGCCGCGCACGCGAAGCCGGTGCACAGTTTCTGATCGCCAAGCCGTTTACTGCGGAGTCGTTCGAGAAGGCTCTTCGTCCGGTGCTGGGGTAGATCATGCCGAATTACCGTCTACCCAACGAATCGTCGTTGAACGCCATGGTCGCCATGATCATCGATGAAGATGCCGAGTCCGAGCAGCATGAAGCGCCCGAGGACATCAAGGCCAGCCACGTTGGCGTGTTCCAGGACGCGGCCGGGGCCGTTGTCGCGCAGTGCGCATGCGACTTTGAGCTTGCCGCATCCGTTGGCTGCGCGTTGTCCATGATCCCGCCCAATACGGCCAGTGATATGGCCAAGTCGGGCGATCTGACCGACATGGCCCGACAGAATCTCTATGAAGTCATGAACATGTTTTCAAGCCTGTTCATGGACGACAACAGCGACCACCTGAAACTGGTCGAGGTGGTTGAGGCGGCGAGCGCCGAGGAGATGGGCGGCGACACCAAGACCGTGACCTTTACGCTGAACGGCGGCAAATACGCCGGCGGCAAGCTCAGCTTCACCGTGCAGTAGGCGTTCCGCCCGATACGCACCACTTAAGACCAATGGAGCTTGTCGCAGGGTTGATGTCCGAGGGGCGGCGAGCAGAAAAGGATCAACATGGACGATCTTGATCTAAGCGAACTCAGGGACATGTTTCTTGAGGAGTGTCGCGAAAACGTTGACGTTCTGGAGGCTGGGCTGCTGGCGCTCGGCGGCGATGACGTTGATCCGGATAAGCTGAACGAAATTTTCCGAGCGGCGCATTCAATCAAAGGCGGCGGCGCGACGTTCGGTTTCGTACCGCTTTCCGAGTTGACGCACTACATGGAAACGCTTCTCGATGAGATGCGTTCCGGAAATCGCGAAGTGAACGAGCCCGATGTTGAGTTGCTTCTGCAATCGGTCGACATCGTGCGCGACATGCTCGACGCTGATCCGGAGTCAGACCATGACCTGCGCGAGGACATGCAGAAGAAGCTGTCCGCGTCCGTCGAAAATGGCGGTGATGCCGACGGAGGTGGTGCTGATGCTGCCGTAGTCGCTTCCGGATCTTCCGACATACAAGCGTCCGGCGGATCGGGTCAATGGTCGGTCACGTTCAAGCCAAAACCCGAACTGATGACCCGCGGCAACGACCCGCTGCTTCTGATTCGCGAACTGCTGCGGCTCGGGCCTGTCTCGGTCGAGCCTGATTTCTCCGACGTGCCAGGATGGCCAGACTACGATCCGCGCACCTGTTATGTGGGCTGGAATGCCGTGGTCACCGCAGACGTTGATCGGGACGCCATCGCCGAAATTTTCGAGTGGGTTGAGTTCGACTGCGATGTCGAGATAACACAGGTGGAAACGTCGTCATCCGATGCCACCGCACCTGAAGAGCAAACCGCACCAGCGGCAATACGCACGCCGTCCGCCGATTCGGTCAAAGCGCCGGCCGACAACAAAGACCCGTCCGAAAACCCTGCTCCGGTTGCGAAAAAACGTGCTTCCGGCGGTGGCGAGGGCACCACCATGCGGATCGCTACCGACAAGATCGATCAGTTGATCAACCTTGTGGGTGAGCTTGTCATCAACCAGTCCATGCTGAATCGAATCGGCAGCGACGAGGACCGTATCGATGTTGAGGCGTTGCGCGATCGTCTGGACGAACTCGAGCGGAACACCAGGGAATTGCAGGACAGCGTCATGCGAGTTCGCATGCTTCCCCTTGCATCCGGCTTCAGCCGGCTGCCGCGACTGGTACGGGATCTATCCCGAAAACTCGAGAAAAAAGTCGAGCTGGTCGTTGAGGGCGGGCATACCGAAATAGACAAGACCGTACTGGAGCGCATGATGGATCCTCTGATTCATCTTGTGCGCAACGCGCTGGACCACGGCCTTGAGACGCCCGAAAAGCGCGCGGCGGCGGGCAAGCCCGAAACCGGTACGTTGATGCTGAACGCTTACCATCAGAGCGGCTCTGTGATCATTGAGATCAAGGATGACGGCGCAGGGATCAACCGGCCGCGCGTTCTGTCCATCGCTCAAGAGCGCGGCGTGGTCGACTCTGACGAAGAGCTGACCGACGAGCAGATTGATCGGCTCATTTTCCGACCAGGGTTTTCCACGGCGGAAACGGTGAGCGACGTATCGGGTCGTGGCGTTGGTATGGATGTCGTGCGACGCAATATCGTCGATCTCGGTGGGCGTGTGGACATTACGTCGCAACCGGGACAAGGCACCTGTATCACCATCGCTCTTCCGCTCACGCTGGCCATCCTCGACGGCCAACTGGTTCGCGTGGGTCGTCAGACTCTGGTCATGCCGCTCCTTAGCATTGTTGAGACTGTGGAAGTGAGCAGCAGTGAGGCCGCGGCTATTCCGGGCTGTGACGACGTGTGCTGGTTCCGCGGCGAGTACGTGCCTCTGATCGACTTAAACGAGCGATTCCGGATGGGCGAAGAGTCGGCTGGAAAGCTCGCGATGATCGTTGATGTTCACGGCAAACGGTTTGGCCTGCTCATCGACGAGGTGCGAGGCCAGCAGCAGGTCGTGATCAAGGCCCTCGAGGATAACTATCGATCCGTACCCGGTATCTCGGGTGCCACCATCATGAGCGACGGAAGCGTCGCGCTCATTCTCGACCCGCCGTCACTGAGTCCCTCGGTGCGCGTGTCGAAAGCGGCTTAATACACTTTGGAGAACACACAGGTGATTCAGGCAAACGAAGAGCAGGGACAGGACGTCACAATTCAGGCGGCAGGTGAGCAATACCTGACGTTCATGCTCGGAAAAGAAGAGTACGCGCTGCCCATTCTCAAGGTGCAGGAGATCAAGAGCTGGACGGACGTGACCGATGTGCCGTGTACACCGGACTATATGCTTGGCGTGTTGAATTTGCGCGGCGCGATCGTGCCGATCTTTGATCTGCGACGGCGCTTCGGACTGCCGGTCCGTGAGTTCGATTCCACCACGGCCGTTATTATCGCGCATGCTGAAAAGGAAGATCGCGCCCATGTGGCGGGCTTCGTTGTCGATCAGGTCGCCGAGGTGTACCACTTCGAAAACGCCAACATCCAGAAAAGCGACGATATCGCCGCGACGATCAACGCGGACTTCATATCTGGTCTGACGCGGACGGACGAGAAGCTGGTCATCCTGCTGAACCTCGATGAAATCCTGCGCCGCTCTTTGGAGTTGGTCGACGATATGCAGCGAGAAGATCGTGCCTGCCACTGAGGTCAAACTGCCCACATCGTTCAAAATTGATGCTGTGGCGGACGTGGCAGCGCAGTTGGCCGATGTATTCGAGAGCGAAGAAGCCGTTGAGGTGAATGGGGCCGCCGTCGAGGCCGTTGATTTCGCGGGTCTGCAGCTACTCGCCGTGTTTCGACGTGCCCGACAAGAGGCAAACCGGGCGTGCCTTGTCACGGCACCCAGCGACACGCTGTCGGCGGCGATGAACGACACCGGGCTGACCGTCGAGGCAGCTGAGGACGAATAGCCCGTCGAGACGCCGCCAGACGGCGCGCACTGAGCCAGATCGGTCACGGGCGTTACAAGGAAAGGGGCACAAATGGCACTGGCCAAGAAAAAAGTACTCATCGTCGATGATTCTCGATCGATGGGTAAATTCCTGACAATGGTGATCAACCGCGACCCGCAGCTTGAAGTCGTCGGTCATGCGCTTGACCCGTTCGAAGCGCGCGATCTGATAAAGCGACTCAACCCGGATGTCCTGACCCTCGATGTGGAGATGCCGCGCATGGATGGCATTACGTTTCTCAGGAATCTGATGCGTTTGAGACCGATGCCCGTTGTCATGTTGTCTTCGCTTACCGCAGCCGGTGCGGAGGTGACACTGGATGCCCTGCAGATAGGTGCGGTGGATTTTGCGGTCAAGCAGCAGCCTGCCGACAATCAGGAGATGGTGGCGTACGCGAGTGACATCGTCATGCGAGTGCGCAACGCTGCGTTGTCCGCGCACAGATCCGTGAGCTCCCAAGCCGAGACTGGCGATCACAACGCAATAATCGGACGCTCGATGGATGTGAAATCCGCTTCACCCGATGTGCACCGTGTTATCGCGCTCGGTGCCTCGACGGGAGGCCCTGCGGCCATCACAGAGATCTTCAAGTCGCTGCAGTTACATGACTCCTGCATGGTTCTGAGCCAGCACATGCCCGCTCATTTTATGGAGGCCTTCGCGAACAGACTAAACACGGTTGGCAGCGTGCGCGTCACGCTCGCCAGGGATGGCGATTGTTTGCGCCCCGGTACCGTGTATGTGGCCCCCGGCAATCAGCATCTGGTAGTGCGGCGAAAGGGTCGTGAGATTGTGGCGTTCACGAGTGATGGTCCCAGGGTCCACGACCATCGGCCGTCGGTGGATGTGATGTTCAACTCTGTGGCCGAGGCGGTAGGCGCCTCAGCTCTGGGTGTGTTGCTGACGGGCATGGGCCACGACGGCGCTCAGGGAATGTGCGCGGTGCGCAGGGCGGGCGGCGCGACTGTAGCCCAGGATGAAGCCAGCAGCGTGGTCTGGGGGATGCCCGGCTCCGCAGTGGAGGCGGGCGGCGCAGACACTGTGGATACGTTGTCTGGAATCGCCAGTCTGATATCGAGTGTGTCACGCCGGCCCATGGTGGGTCGTGCGGCTCTGAATGCGTGAACCGGCTCAACTTTTCGCAGAATTTCAGAGACGTAACGTTATTACATACCGGTTTCTGTCGCTATACCCCCGAACGCTAAGTATTCAAGGATGAATCATGGTTAACCGGCTCCGACGCCTCCCACTCGCTGTCCAGTCAATTCTGGTCCTGACCGTCCCGCTCCTGGGTCTGGTCTGGTTCACCGTCCACGACATGGGCAGTTCGCTGGCGATGAAGGAAGCCAGTGCAAAGCAGGTTGGTTTTGCTCGGCTTGGCACCGAGATGGGTGCACTGCTCCATGCGACGCAGAAGGAACGAGGCTTGTCCTCGGGCTTCTTGAGCAGCGGCGGCAAAAACTTCGGAGCTGACTTGCAGGCGCAGCGTGCCGAGCGCGATCGCTTGCTGGGTGAACTCAAGAGCGTCATCGATCAGGTTGACCTTACGGTCTTGCCGGAGACATTCACAGCGGCGCTCTCTGACGCTACCGGAATGACGAATGTGATCCGCGCTGAGCGCGCCAGAGTCGATGCGCTTGGAACGACACCGGACGCCTCCCTGAAGGAATACTCCCGTGTCACCACAGCCTATCTGGAGGTCATCGCCGCGATCCCCAAACTGGCCGACAACGCGGGTGTGGCTCGTCTGGGCACAGCGTATGCCAGCCTTGCGCAGGCCAAGGAGATGGCCGGTCATGAGCGCTCCGCGCTGAGTGTGGCGTTCACCAACGGCAAGTTTGCGCCCGGAGCGGCAGATCGATTCGCACAGCTTGTGGCTGGACAGGACGCTCTGTTGCAGGCGGTGAAACGAGGGTTGTCACCGGACCAGGCGGCTTTTCTGACCGCTCAGCAGAACGCCGCCAGCGTCCTCGAATCCAACCGGATGCGCGAAGTGGCCTTCGACACCGCGTCACGTGGACGTTTCGGTATCAAACCTCAGGACTGGTTCCGCGCTCAGAGTGGACGCCTTGATGCACTGAAAGCGGTCGAGGATCGCCTCTTGTCGGATTTGGAGGCACTGGGTCTTGCGGCCGCTGACGAGGCAGGCCAGTCGCTGCAAAGTGCGGTCCTGGTTGGGGTGCTGGCCGGCGTGGCAATTCTTCTGGCCAATGCGTTCTTTGTATTCCGGTTCCGCGTGCTGAACCGAAACCTGGGTGCGAACGTTGATGTTCTGATCGAGGGTCTTGAGCGTCTTGCGAACGGCGACTTCTCTATGGACCTCACAACGCGCCGGGAAGCGACCGGCGTCATGGCCGCAACACAATCGATGCAGCGGGTAATGCAAGAGCGCGCGATAGACGATCAGCGCAAGCTGGATGAGTCCAACCGAATTCAGGTGGCGTTGAATAACATCGACGGCATGGTGGTCATCGCTGATCAGGATCTCAATATTGTCTTTGCCAATCGCGCACTGCGGGCGCTTGTGACAAAGCTCGGATCGCACGTGCCGCAGCTCGGGAGCATCGATTCGACCAAACTGGTTGGTGTGCCGGTTGAGACGCTGATCTCGCCTCTGGATCAAAGCGGGAATGTGTTGCAGCGGGTCCATGATTCACACACGACCGATTTACAGGTTGAGCAGTTCTCGGTCCGCGTCAAGAGTAACCCGGTGCGAGATGAACAGGGAAAACGCATCGGCGTCGTTCTGATTTTCGAGGACCGAACCGAAGAGGTCGGTGTCGAGTCTGAAGTCCAGTCGGTGGTGCAGGCGGCGCAGGCCGGTGATTTGACGCGACGTGTGGATATGCAGGGCAAAAGCGGTTTCTTTGCTGCGTTGTCCAACAATATGAACAAGCTGCTCAGCGTTACGGAACAAATCAACACCGATACCGTGCGGGTCTTTAGCGCCATGGCCAAGGGTGACCTGACTCAGACCGTTGATCGCGAGTACGAAGGGAGCTTCGAGCGCCTCAAACAGGACGCTAACGCCACAGTTGTTCGCCTGACGGAAGTCGTCAACGGCATCAAGGAGGCGGCGGCGTCTGTCAAGGGCGGCTCCGGTGAGATTGCCAACGGCAACAACAACCTGCGGGTACGCACGGAAGAGCAGGCAGCCAGTCTGGAAAAGGCGGCGGCCAGTATGGAAGAGCTGACAGGGACGGTGCAGCAGAATGCACAGAACGCGGCCCGCGCAGATGAACTGGCGCAGGCCACGCGCAGCAAAGCTGAGCGCGGCGGCGAAGTCGTTGGTGATGCGATTCGCGCCATGGGCGAGATCAACACCTCCAGCCAGCGGATTTCAGACATCATTGGCGTGATTGACGAGATCGCGTTTCAAACCAATCTGCTCGCTCTGAATGCGGCCGTTGAGGCGGCGCGTGCCGGTGAACAGGGTCGCGGTTTTGCCGTGGTAGCAAATGAAGTACGCAATCTTGCGGGCCGAAGTGCCAGCGCGGCCAAAGAAATCAAGGATCTGATCGAGGACAGCGGCAGGAAAGTGGATGAGGGGTCGCGTCTGGTCAATGAATCGGGTCAGACGCTGGTCGAGATTGTCGATGAGGTAAATCGACTGACCGAAACCGTGGGCGAGATTGCGACGGCGAGTCAGGAGCAGTCGACCGGCATCGGCCAGGTCAATAGTACGGTCATCGAGATAGACGCATTCACGCAGCAGAACGCGGCGCTGGTTCAGGAAGCCGCTGCTGCGAGCGAAGAGCTGGGCGGTCAGGCTCAGGAGCTTGATGAGCTGATGTCCTTTTTCTCAGTGGACGGCAGCCGGGCGCCAAGTGCGAAGCAGACCGATCGTCGTCGTGCCGATCGTCCGTGGAGCGATGCCTCGCAAAGCGGTGCATCGTCGCTTGTCGAAACAGATACGGGGAGCGACGTGCAGTCACCGTTGAACAAGCAGGCGGACGCTGATGAAGACGTGGATTGGGCGTGCTTCTAGATGAGTGCGTGGCCTGAAACGCCGCAGCCCTGTTTCGCAGGGTTCGAGGGTGTCTCACGCTCCTTTCACCCCCGCCTTGGTATCGTGGTGGCGAGAATATCGGTCGGTGAAGCCTACGCCACACGGCATGAGGAACTGATCTGTACGGTGCTCGGATCGTGCATCAGCGCCTGCATCCACGATCCGGTTACCTGCATCGGCGGCATGAATCATTTCCTGTTGCCAGGGGCGGCAAAGCAAGCGTCTTCCCAGCCATGTATCGAGGAGCAACGCTACGGTGTTGCGGCCATGGAAGCACTGATTGACGCGCTAATCGTGAACGGCGCTCGCCGTGGTGATCTTCAGATGAAAGTCTTCGGCGGTGCTGATCTTGTGGCCTCACAGGGCGGAATTGGCAGCAAAAATACGGAGTTTATTCGGCGGTTTGCCCGCGAGCAGGGCATCAAGGTTCTGTCGGACGACTGCGGGGGTGTGCACCCGCGGCGCATTCTTTTTGCGCCGACCAATGGCAACGCGTTGGTGAACTATATGAAAATCGATGACGCGCACCATCATCTTGAAAAAGAACGGAGCGTTGCCGCGACCGCGCAGGCCTGAAGAAAGCGAGTGTGTTCCGCGGAAGCGGTTTTTCACCGCCTTTACGGTTCACTGACCAGCGCCTGAAAATCAGCGCGCTCCGCCAACACCGCAAGGTCAGGGTCGTCTCGAATAAAGCGGCGGTAACCGGCATTGCCCTCGACCGCGCGGTGCAACCTGTCCACTGCTTCGGCTTCGCTGCCAAACTCCAGCAGACACAGCGCCTCATAATAAAGTGCCTCCGCGTTTTCCTCAGAGTCGGCCACCGCCCGCGCTGCCTCGGCCAGCGCATCGTCTTGCCCAAGATGGGCGGAATACAACGCCAGAAGCCCGCGCGTGGACCAGTCAGACGGGTTGATCTGCAAATTCCCTGACGCCAGGTCGCGCGCGCGCACGTAGGCCTCCGCGGACTCACTACCGGCGGCGCCGGCCAGACGTAGGGATTCGGCGAGGCGGCCCCAGACACGATGATCGTCGGGTGCGTATTTCAGTGCCTCGCGCTGCATGTCTGCCGCATCGTCAAAACGACCGGCGTAGTAAAAGCGCAAGCCCATGTTCGTGTAGCCCTGTCGGGACGGTTTGAGCGCCAGCGAACGCCGATAGGCCGCCTCAGCGGTTTCAAGCTCGTCCAGCATCCAGTACGCGGCGCCCTTGCCCGCGTGACCCGATGCCACTTCCGGCGCGAGCCGAGTCACTTCCTCGTAGACGCCGGCCGCTTCCTCGTAGAACTCGTTGCGATACAGAAAGCTCGCGAGGGCCTCATGCGCACGCCAGTCGCTGGGCTTGAGTTCAATGGCATTCGCAAACGCTGATCTGGCCTCGGCCTCGCGCTTCTGGTCCGAACGAATCTCACCGAGCGCGATGTAGGCTGCGGCATCGTCCGGGGCATTGACGATCACCTGTTCGATTAAATCCGCGGCTATCGTAAGGCGACCCCGCGCGCGATTTAATTGCGCCATCGCCATGCGTGTATCGGTCAGCTGTTCCGGGTCGACGGATGCGGCGTTATTGCAGGCGTCTTCTGCTTGCTCGAAATCGCTGATGGCGTTGGTGATCTCATATATTCGCAAACGCGCCTCGCAGATGCCGGCGTGCGCCCGTGCAAACGACGCGTCTTTCAAGAGTGCCTGCTCAAACGAGGCAATCGCCCGGCGCATGATATCTGCATCGATCGAGCTGCGAAGCTGCTCGCGTCCCTGCAAAAAAAGAAGGTACGCATCGATGTCTTTGGTCGGGGTTTGATCCAGCCGCGCTTCGTCGTCAAGTGACATGGCCACTTTCAGTTCACGCACCACCGCGTGGGCAATTTCCTGCTGAATAGTGAACACATCTGAAAGCTGCCGATCAAAGACCTGGCTCCACTGATAAAGACCTTTTTCGCCATCGACCAGCTGCGCGGTCACGCGAATCTGGTCGCCACTGCGGCGCGCGCTGCCTTCGAGCAGGAACCCGACGTTTAGTCGCTCGGCGACTTCGGTGGCACTGAGTCCGGCGTTGCTGAGTTGGAACGACGACGAGCGGGCCGCAACGTCGAGCGACGGTACGCCGTTCAGAAGGAACAGGATCTCTTCGGCCAGTCCATTGGCAAAAAACTGGCTGTCGCTGCTGTCGTCAAAGCTCTCGAAGGCGAGCACGCCGATGCTGGCCCGTGACGGCCCGTCGGCACTGATGGGGAACGGGTCACCGCCGCCCACTCGCTCCGTGAACAGTTCAATGCCTTTGTACGTGCCGCCGATCAGCAGCATCGCCGGTACGAGCAGATAGATCAGATCGGATTTACGGGCGGTTCGCGGCGCGTCGGTATCACCCACCCACAGCGGCAGATCGAAGATCAGTCCGTCTGATCGGATGTCGATCACCCACGCCAGAACCAGCGACACCGGAAACCCCATGATCACGGTGAAGATCAGTGTTCGCATGCTCCAGTCCGGCAGACCAAGCGGTTCAAACGTGACCTCGCCGATCTGCAGCACAAGCCATGCACTCACCGCATAGAACGCAAGCACACGGAGCACTTTGCGTCGACGAATCTCGTTCGCAAGTTGTCGAAAGAACGGGGTCATGACTCGAACGGTCTCTTCTAGCGGCCGAATTCTCGCAATCCGTACCGACTGGGACTAAGCTTTATTGTGAAGAATAACCCACAACACAGGGCAACCCATGACAAATATCCCGTCCCAGGTCACCTCAGCCACGCCCGATCCGCGTGAAGACGACGAGCTGCAACCCCTCCAGCCCGGCCCGCCGGACGAGCGTGAACGTCCCGGGCCGCCCGACGAGCGCGACCGTCCGGGACCGCCCGATGAGCGTGAGCGGCCAGGTCCTCCCGACGAACGAGTAGGCTGACAAAGCGGCGCCCGAGGCGCCGCTTTTTACGTCCCGCATACGGGCAATTTCGGGGGAAGCATGCCCAGGAAACATGCGCTGCTGATCGGCGTAAACAACTATCCGCAGCTTGGCGAGCAATACAAACTGTGGGGGTGCGTAAACGATGCGCGCCTCGTCGGTAGCGTGCTAGAGAACTACTTCGGGTTTGAGTCGGAAAACGTCGTGTACCTGCTGGACGAGGCGGCCACGGAGGCCGGTATCCGCGGCGCGATGGCCGCGCTCACAGAGCGCGTGGGTCAGGATGACGTTGTTGTGTTTCATTTTAGCGGCCACGGTTCGCGGCGTCGCACGACCGATCCGGACGAAGCATCCGGCAAAGACAGTACGATCATGCCGTACGACAGCGGCCGCCGGCCGCATCCCAATCTGGATATCCCGGACAACGATATTCAGACGTGGATTGAATCGGTCACTGAGAAGACGGCGAACGTCACGCTTGTTTTTGACTGCTGCCACAGCGGCACGATCACCCGAGACGTTTCGGCGGATCGCACGCGATCGGTCCCGGACGATGATCGCTCGCTCGATGAACTTGGCCTCACGCTGAGATCGGTCGGCGACACAACACGGTCTGCGCCCGCCACGCGTGGCCCCGGGGGCTTCATGGCAGCGAGTGACAAATACCTGGTCATGTCGGCGTGCCGCGACGACGAACGCGCACGCGAATTTAAAATTACGCGCGGGGACGAGTCATTCCTGACCGGCGCACTGACGCATTACCTGACCGAAGCCCTGACGTCGGCGGTGCCCGGCAGTACGTTCCGCGACGTTTTCGAGCACGCGCGCAATCGCATTCACGCGCGCTACGACAATCAGCACCCGCAAATTGAGGGTACGCAGGACCGTGAACTGTTTGGCACGCGGGATCTGGCGCCCATGCGTTTTGTGGCCATCGAGAAGGTAGACGGGGAGAAGATCACGCTGCGCGGCGGCGCAGCACACGGCCTTCGGGTCGGGTCCCTCTGGCGGGCCTATCCGCCGGGCGCGAAGGAGCCGGGTGAATCATTCGATGCCGATCTCAGGATTGAGTCGGTGTCGGCGCTTTCAAGCCAGGCCGTGATCGTCGAGCAGCCCGGCGTGGCGGTGGCCGAGGGGCGATGCGTCGAGATCGAGGGCGCACCAGATCAGTTCGTAATGCATGTGGACATACAAAGCGGCGATTCCGATGCGAGCGCGCTGCGCAGTGCGATTGAATCCGCGTCATTGCTCGCCACGCGGGAAGATGGCGCAACGGACTTTACCGTGTACGCCTGCGGTCCCCGCAACGCCGCCGACGCGTCGGACCCCGCACCGCAAATGCCGGCGATCGAGTCAGCGAGTTGGGTGTGTACCAATGTCGAAGGTCAGTTGGCCATGCCCGTTATACCGCGCGAAGACGCCGACGCCGTGGACCGTCTGGTCGCCAACTTGAGCACGCTCGCCAGATACCGGAATGCCTTGACGCTCGATAACCCGCAAAGTCGCCTGAACGTCGAGTTCAATATTTTTCGTCACGCAGACGACGACTGGCAGACCGCAAACGGCGGCGGGAGCATTTTTGAAGACGGCGACCGCATCGGCCTTGAGATCGTCAACCACGAGGCGTTTCCGGTGTTCTTTTCCATCCTCGATTTTGAGCTGGCGGGCGGGATCTCCGTGCTGTTCCCGGAGCAACGCGGCGGTGAACAACTCGCCGCGGGCAATCGGATTCGGCTTGCGATGGACGACAACGCGCTACGTCTGGCGTGGGAAGCGGAGGTTGAGGGCGACCAGGCTGCGGAGACCTTCAAGGCATTCTTTACGCGGGATGAGACGGATTTTCGCTGGCTTAGCCAGAGCGGCACGCGTTCAATCAGCGGCACGTCCCGACTCGATGCGCTCTTCAGCGCGGCGTACTTTGGGCCCACAACACGAGCGGGCCGATGGGACAGCGCGCCTCAGGATACGTCCACCGACGACTGGCGGGCGATCAGTCGCGGTTTTCAGGTCAGAAAAAAACACTAGACGGGGAACGTCATGCGCTACGAAGATTTCAATATCCGCATCCTGAACAAACGGGACGATGGCTTTGATGTGGCGGTCGAGTCCCCGGCCGGTTCGGCGAATGCGCACATCACGCTCCCCGACGACCTGCGTGAATCAGCGGCCCAGCTCAACAATCTGAGTGGGGCGTTTCGAGGCGAAGCGACCCGCAAAGCGGTGTTCGATCAGCCGGCAGCCACCGCATCGCCGGAAGAGATTGGCTCCGAGCTCTTCCGCTCTTTGTTCACCGGCAATGTCCGACGCATGTACGACCGTTCGTACTCATCGCTGCAGGATCCCAATACCGGGTTGCGCATCAAGCTTCACCTGAATCTGGATGACCCGGAGGTGAGCAAGCTCGCGCAGGTACCCTGGGAGTACGTGTACGAGAAAGACACGATGGAGTACCTGACGCTGAGCCACCAGACACCTCTGGTGCGCTACGTGGAGGTCCAGCGACCCACCACAAAACAACCGCTCGAAGGCCGCTTGCGGATTCTGGTGGTCATGTCGAACCCGGACGGCGTCCATCCGCTTGATCTGGACCGCGAGCGCCAGTTGATCGAGAACAGTTGGGCGAAGGACCCCAACGTTCGCGTTGACTTTCTGACCGCGGCCACGCCGGACAATCTGCGCGAGCGGCTGATCAACAATGATTACCACGTGCTTCACTACATGGGCCATGGCACCCACGATCCGGTCACGGGCGCCGGCGCGCTGGTGCTTGAGGACGACAACAACGAAGCGGTGCTGATGGACGCCTCGACGCTCGGCACACTGCTGCGCGACGCCCAGTCCATCCAGTTGGTTTTCCTGAACGCGTGCGATACCGGCCGCGTGGGAACGGAGGAGCCGTTTGCCGGCGTTGCGAATCGTCTGGTCATGGCGGGCATGCCGGCGGTTCTTGCCATGCAGTTTCCGATCTCGGATCAGGCGGCGATCGATTTTGCGAAGGCGTTCTATCCCCGGTTGGTGGACGGATTCGGTGTGGATGAGGCCACCGCGCAGGGTCGCAAAGCCATCCTCTCAGGACGGCAGGGTTCGCTCGAATGGGGTACGCCCGTGTTGTACATGCGCGCCCCCGACGGTCAGTTATTCAAAACCCGCGACCCCGAGCCTGCCCCTCTCGATACGCAGACGCGCGCGGCAGCACCCGCAGCGGCCGGCAGTGGCAGTGCGCTGAAAGGGGCAGTGGGCGGCGCGCTGGCGGTGCTGAGCCTGATCGTTGCCGCATTCATCTGGATCGTCCTGTCACCATCGAGCACCGCCTTCAAGTTCGAGTCGGACGAAAACCGAACCTTCGTGGGTGACACAACCAAAGTACGTCTCTTGCTCGCGAAGGACGAGGTGTCGCGGTCCGACGTAGCGGAGTACGGCGTGGAAATCCGGGGTGCCTCTGGTGTGACCGGGATTGAGGTTGGCGAGACCGCCATAGTGAATAACGCGTGGCAGGTCGCGGTCAGCGGAATTGAAACGGGCACCTACGAGGTCATCGCGTCGGTCGAGACGCTGGATCAGACCGAACCCTTCCTGTTCACCACAAATGTCGAAGTGGTCCTCGACCCGGCCGTGGTCAAGGCCATGGATGATGCGCTGGCGCGCATAGGCGACAAACCGGTCAGTACACGCGACGCGCTCGATGGGCTGGATGATCTGCCGGAATCCCGGCTGGGACCGGATGCGATCGCACGTGTCAACGAGCAGAAGACGCTGCTGGACGCCCTGCTTCAGACGCGGCAGCGCGCGCGAACGCTCGACCCGAAAACGGCGCTTCTGGAAGAGCGCATCGGTGCCTTCAACGACTGGAAAACGGAGTTCGAGCGCGTGCGTGGCTTTGCCGCATCCGAAGCACAGGATGCAGAGGCGGCGGCCACACTTGCCGCGGCGGACGCCCTGGCCAGTCGGACCACAGCCGACAAGTTCGTCCTTTGCGCATCAACATCACCGTGTGGCGGCGCCAGCAGTTTTGCGAAAAGCGCGTCGATTCATACGCATGTGGGGTACACCAAGCCTACAGGCGATGCCGAGCGGTTTCAGGTGGTCTATCAGCAGGACGGCGACACACTGAAGACCCGCAACTTCTCGGCGAAAGCCGAAGCCGGTGGCAGCTATCTGCGTGACTACTCGACGGTCCGTGCGTCGGCCGGCGAGGTGCGCGCGTTGCTGTACAACGGCGACGGCGATCTGATCGCGACCGCAATCTACACAGCGAACTAGCCCGAACCGGCGACGCGGCGCTCGTGGTCGAGTAGCCAGCGCTTGCGCCACGGGCCACCCGCGTAGCCGCTCAGCGAACCGTCCGCTGCGATCACGCGGTGGCACGGCACAATGATGGCCATCGGATTGCTGCCATTGGCGCGGGCAACGGCGCGGCTCGCTTTTCGATTGCCAATACGCTGTGCCAGCTCCCCGTAGCTCACAGTTGATCCGTAAGGAATATCGCAAAGCGCTCGCCAAACCGTTTTGGTGAAGTCGGTGCCGATGCCGTTGACGGGCGTGCTGAACGTACGGCCGTGTCCTTCGAAGTAGGCCGACATTTCGTCTCGCAAGGACGCGGTGATCCGGTTCTCGCCGAGGCTGATCGGACCGTGTTTTTTGCCGAGCGCCCGGAGTTCGCGCGGCAGGTCCTTGCAGTCGTAGAACTCGACCACGTGGAGAGCGTCCTCCGAGCCCGCGGCGATCATCGCGCCAATGGGCGTGTCGATCCAGGTTGCCCGGACGGCTGTGTTGGCCGTCAGTGACGCCGGCGCCACGTTCAGCAGCCGGGCGAGCGCATCCCGGAAACCACTATCGGATGAAAAGCCGGCATCGAGTTGGGCATCGATCACGGCGTCGCCGTCACGCAGGCGGGTGGCACCGAGACGCAAGCGACGCAGTCGTGCCATCTCGAGAAACGTCACGCCGAAGTGTTCTCGGAACTGGCGTCGCACCGTCGAGGGGTCGTGGCCAAGTTCAACCAGCGTTGATTCGCTCCAGCGCTTCGCAGGCTCGGCCTCCAGCGCATCGATCAGACTTTGCATTCGTGTGGCCAGCGCACCCGCTGGTCGCAGTGGCTGACACCGTTTGCACGGGCGGTAACCCGCTTCAAGGCAGCCGGAGACGTCGTTATAGAAGGTGCAGTTCTCACGTTTGGGTTTGCGGGCCGGGCAGGTCAGCCGACAGAAGATGCGGGTGGTCCTGACGGCCACGTAGGCCCGACCGTCCAGACTCGCATCTCGGGCCAGCAGTGCGTCGTAAAGAGCGTCTTGATTCAACATGGTGAGATTGTGACCTATGCGCACACCCGGCGCCGCCGAAAATCGGGCACGTAATTCTGGTCGATCAGTCCAGCGGGATGTCGGCGCCGTTTTTGAACACGTGCCGCAGCGCGCGGGTGGCGGTCGGGTCCTCCCGGGGATCGCCGTCGACCACGATAAAGTCGGCGCGCGCCTCTTCTGTCAATTCGCCGCGCCCCTGCAAATTGAATCGCTCTGCCGGCACGACCGTTGCCGCGGACAGCGCCTCGGCGGGCGAGAGGCCGGCGCGTACCAGCAGCTCAAGTTCGTGATGGAGACTGGGACCGTGCGCCGTGCCGGGGTTGGGCGCGTCCGAGCCGGCCAGAATCGGAATACCGGCGTCGTGAAGACGCCGTGTGTTGTCGATGGCCGCCTGCAGGCGCATTCCCGGAATGCGCAGTCCGAAATCGGAGCGCAGGCTGGCAGCCTGTGCATCGGTCAGCCGGTCCTCGAAATTCGGGTCCTCCGCCAGTCTTACGCCTTCGCCCGAGCGCTCTGCGGTCGCAAAAACCGCGAGCGTGGGGATCACGAAGATGTCTGCGGCAAGCGCCGCATCGATAAACGCATCGTCCACCGGTTTGTCGGCCCAGATGTGCACCAGTCCGTCGGCCCCGGCGGCGACCATGTCCTGCGCGCCACGACCGCTCGACACGTGCGCGACCGCCATGACGCCGGCGTCGTGCGCGGCGTCGATCAGGGTTTTGGCCGTGGCAAGCGTCAGGCTCGGAAGTCGTCGCTGGTAGGGGATGTACACCAATTTGATGTAGTCGGATCCCTCGCTTAGCCGGTCTGCGACCCATTTCTCGATATCCGTAGACGCGTCGATCGCCTCGATCGGGACACCAAACTGCGAACCGTGCCCGCCGGCGACAGTGGCGAGCATGCCGGCGCTGAATCGGTCTGCCCGCGAGCTGGGCGCAAGGC
Source organism: Pseudomonadota bacterium (assembly GCA_039026595.1). Taxonomy (GTDB): domain Bacteria; phylum Pseudomonadota; class Gammaproteobacteria; order Steroidobacterales; family JBCCMA01; genus JBCCMA01. The sequence goes on along the minus strand of JBCCMA010000002.1, from coordinate 31,072 downwards.
TGTCGCGGGCGTCACGGGATGCGGGGAGTGAGCCCGGCGCCGTGAACATGTCGAGAACCGTGGTGACTCCGAAGCGCAATTGCTGGGTCAGTGCGTCGCCGTAGCTGTGGACATGCGCGTCGATTAACCCCGGAAGAATGGTGGCGCCGCCCACATCGATGGTGCGTGCGTGGGTTGGAATGCCAACTTCGGAGCCCAGCGCGACAACGCGACCGTTCTCAATCAGTAGCGTGGCGTCTTCCCACCAGAACTCGCCATCGAAAGCCAGCGCATTGGTGATGGCGAGCGCACCGGCGCGTTTGTCCGGGTCGGGCGTGGGCAGAAAAATCGCGGCGCCCAGTGCAAGAGCCACAAGGCAGCCTGCGGCGATGGTGAACGCCCGACGCAGAACGTTTGGTTCATCCACGCTGACGCTTCCAGGCAAATGCGGCCAACGCGGCCAGCACAGCCGTCATGATGGCTATGACGCCCGCGTGCAGACCCGACGGGCGATCCCCTCCCACACCGATGGCAAGCGCAAGCTCGGACAGGTGATAACTTGGCAGCAGCGTCGCAAACCGCTGCATTGCGATCGGGAAAACAAACACCGGGATCCACAGACCGCCCAGCGCGGACAACGCGAGAAACACGATATTGGACACGGCCACCGCGCCGTTTGCGCTCAACAGGAAACCCAGCGTCAGTCCGATCAGCGCAAAGGGAACGGAGCCGGCCAGATGCACCAGCATCATCGCGAACCACGTGCCTGTCGGCAGGCTGACACCGGCAACAAAGGCGGCCACGCCGTATATCAGCGCCAGCGACAGCGCCCCGAAAAAGACGGTCGCGAAAAGCTTGGCCGCGATATACAAGCCGCCCGACGCCGGGGATGCGCGTTTGATATCAAGCCAGCCACGCTCACGTTCGTTGGCCACCGCGACGCCGAACCCGAAGATCGCCGGGCCCATGACCGCAAAGACGCCGAAGGTTGCCAGCAGGTAGGCCGGCGAATCGCTCGATCCCGGCACAACCACGGCGAAGAGTGTAAAAAACGCCACCGGCATCAACATGGTGGGCAGCAAAAACTCCGGCGCACGCCATGCTTTCAGCACTTCGGCGCCCGCCTCGTTCACAAAAGCGCGACCCCACCTCATGGGGTCACCGTGGCGAGGCCGGCGATGGCTTCTTCCAGGCTGGGTTTACTGACGGTCAGATCCTGAGGTGAGGGGTCGATCGCAAACAAGGCGCGCAGGGCAGCCGGCGCGTCATGACATAGCAGTTCGGTGAAGCGCCCCTCGGTGCGCACGCTGCGTACGCCGTCGAGAGCAGAGACGCTGTTGAGCGCGGCGGTTGTCACGCAGCGGATTAATGACCCGCCGACGGTCTCTCGAATGGTTTGTGTACTCGCGTCCGTCAGCACTTTGCCGTCGCGGATTACGACTACTCGGTCAGCCAGCGCATCGGCTTCTTCAAGATAATGTGTGGTCAGAACAATCGCCGTACCGGCGTCGGCCAGGTTGCGAACGGTTTGCCACAAGGTACGGCGTGCATCGGTGTCGAGCCCCGTGGTGGGCTCGTCCAGAAACAGCAAGCTGGGCTGACCGATTACCGATAGTGCAAATTGGGTACGGCGTTTCTGACCGCCGGACAGTTTTTTGTATCGCTTGTCCGCAAAGTCAGTCAGATCGCAGGTCGCAATGGCCTGATCCACGCCCAGCGGGCGGTCGTAGTAGCTGGCAAACAGGGTCAGGTGTTCGCGCGGGGTCAGCAGGTGGGGGAGGTCGGCGTCCTGCAACATGACGCCGGTGCGCGATCGGGCGGCGGCGCTACCGGGCGCATGACCAAACACGCTGATCGACCCGGTGTCGTGGCGGGTCAGCCCGAGGACGCAGCGAATAAACGTCGTCTTTCCGGCACCGTTCGCCCCGAGAATGGCGGTGATGCCGCGTTGACCCAGTCGCAGGTCGAGGTCGTCAAGCGCTTTTTTTTGCCCGAACCGTTTGCCGAGCCCGTTGGCAACAACGGCTTCGGCCGCTGTATCGGTGTTTTGAACGTTCACGCCTTGAGCTTAGCGCTCCCGGCCTTGCCGGGCTATTGACGATTGTCAGGGCGTGGAGTTCGCGTTTTGCGCGGCATGCCGGGCCTGAAGGCGTTTGATCAGCCACGACCACGGTCGCGCAAGCCCGAGCCGAGCCATCCAGCCTCTCTGACGGACCAACGTGGCATAGAGCCGGTCGTGCAGCGGGCGCAGCCCGGGGCGGGCCAACCAGTTTGCAATCGTCGTGTGCCCCGCGCGCCGATAGATGATCTCGAACGCGTCCACGCCGTTGTACCAGACGCCATCGGCGTCGCAGATGTGCAGCGACTGCAACATGTCGTCAGCGGTAATGCCGCAGGCCTCAGCGTGCTCATCCGTGAAGCCGGGTGCTGAGCAATCGCTGAGTTCGAAGCCGTGGGCCGTCAGATTGAGGGCCTCGATTTCCGCCCGGCAGATCGAGCAGGAGCGGTCCCAATAGACCGTCATGGGGCGGGTGTCGTGCACTTTGTTCTCCATAGATCGTGTTTCGGTTCAGGCGGGGAGCGGGATGCACGCGGCCGGGCACGATGGCGCAACGGCAACCGCCGCGGCAGGTTATGTCCGCAAGTTTCAATGCCGTGGCCTCTGCTGACGACCAGAATGCGGCGCGAGAAGCCCTGAAAACTCCGCCTTTTGTTTTTATTTCAATGATTTGCGGCCGACTCGCGCGCGCTTCTAAATGTTTCTGCGGTTTTTGGTCAAACACGATATCCTGTGGCATCTCTCAGGGGACGGACCGACAACAACATTTAGGGTAGGACTCATGACACTGAGCAATCGACTCAAGGCTCTGGCGCTCGCCATTGCCTTCGTGCCCGCGTCAGCACTGGCACAAGACACTTTTGACAGCGACGGCGACGGCTACGATGACAACAGCGACAATTGCACGCTCGTAGCTAACCCATTGCAACGCGACGCAGACGGGGACCACTACGGCAACCTGTGCGACGGCGACTTCAATAACGACATGGCTGTGAACGCCCAGGATCTTGGCATCATGCGCGCCTCGTTCTTCACGAACGATCCGCTCACCGATCTGAATTCGGACGGCGTCACCAACTTTGTAGACCTCGGCATTATGCGTGGACTGTTCTTCACCGAGCCGGGCCCGACGGGCACGGATCCGGCGCAGCCGCCCTGTACGTGTTACTTCTCGTTTGACTGCCCGGCGGGCACCTTCTGCGACTACGGCCCAGGGTCGTTCTCCACCGAGGACATCTGCGTCTGGCGTGACATCAAGCCGGACGGCACCGTGGGCGCAGGCTGCTCGATCGAGTCGAACCTCGGTACCGGCTCGTGGATCCCCGATATCTGCGACGGCGTCTGCAACCCGCGTCTGAACGGCTCGTACATCGGCCGTGAAAACCTGACCAGCATCACCGACGTCATCGAGTACTGGGGCGCCGCCATGCTGAATCCGTCCGAGGCCGGCGGTGGCCCAGTGGACCCGACGCTGGCAGCCCGCGCGCTGGCTGAGCCGTTCACTGTGAACGACGTGGCATTTGCGATCGGTCGTCAGACCGCCGATGCACTGGCCATGTCGGCTGGCGAAGGCTTCCACTATTACTTCTGCCATTACGAAGGTCACCCGGATGATGAAGATCAGCCGGTGGTGGATCTTTCTGCCGATCGCTGCGCGGTTGAAGCGGGTCGGATCACCATCCGCGCGCTGGTTGCCGAAATGAAGACGCCCGGCGTGGCCAAGACGATCATGCATGAGATCGAAGCGGCGTGCCCGAACAACCAGTGGCACGACATGTTCACCACGCAGTGCGAATCCGGTCCGGATGCACTGATGTGCGCCACGCAGTACATCGCCGCTCAGGCGTACTACCTGCGTACGCCGAAGATCGAGGACATCGAAGCCGCCGATCCGGTGGACCTTTTGATGAAGAAAGCCGGGCTCTAAGCCGCCGGGCAACAAAACGCGCGCCCGGACAACGGGCGCCACATGGGGCGACGCTGGCGCAGGTCGGCGTCGCCCTTTCTGTCTAGGAGGGGATAGCCGTGATTCTTTTCCGCACGATGTTGTTTTGTTCTTTGACGAGCCTTGCGAGCGCCCCCGCGCTCGCGGATGAACGGATGTCGTTTACCGATGTCACGCTCGCCTCAGGGTTTGAGTTTGAACACACCACCACTACGGATCATCAGTCCGGCCCGATGCACGGCGGCGGTGCCGTGGGGGATTTCAACGGTGACGGCTACCCCGACGTTTTCGTGTTGGGAGGTGGTCAGCGGCCCGATGCGCTGTTCATCAATCAGCGTGACGGTACGTTCCGCGACGAAGCCAAAAGCTGGGGCGTCGCGCTGCGTCACCGAGGGGTGGGCGCCACAACCGGGGACATCGACCACGATGGCGACGACGATTTGTTCGTTACAAGCTACGGCGATTTCAGCAGCTTCGCGCGTCCCGGTGAGCACCTCTTGTACCGTAACGAGGGTGGCCGTTTCGTGAATGTGGCCGAGGCGGCGGGCGTGGCCACCACGACCACGACGCATCCCGATGGCTACGGCGCCGCATTCGGGGACATCGACCGCGACGGCGATCTCGATTTGTTTGTCGGAGCCTGGCACAACGCTGCCGTGCTTGGCGCAAAGCTGTTCGTCAACAAAGGCGATGGCACGTTCCGCAACACCACCGAACGCGCGTCGGTGATTACAGAGAGCACCCGTGCGTTTGGCGCCATTTTCTCTGACATGGACGGCGACGGCTGGCCGGAGATGCTGGTGTCGGGCGATTTTGGTACCAGCCGCTATTATCGAAATCTTCGCAACGGCACGTTTGCGGAGTTGGATCCGGGCACGGGGCAGGGCGCTGTCGAGGGCACGCCGGACTGGTCCATCGGTCGTGCGCACAATGCGATGGGGATGGCCGTGGCCGATTTTGATCGCAACAACCGGCCTGACTGGTTTATCACCGCCATCTGGCCGACCGCTGCGTTTGAAAACGACTTCTGGGGCAACGGCCTGTACCTGAATCAGGGTGCACATCTTTTTCAGGAACAGTCCGCTGCGGCCGGTGTGAATGACGGCGGCTGGGGTTGGGGTTCCGAAGCCGCTGATTTCGATCACGATGGCTGGGTAGACCTGATCATGACCAACGGCTGGCCGATCACCGATGTTCTTACCGGCGAGTCGTTTGACGGCGAGACGGCTTACCTTTGGCGTAATTCCCAGGACGGGACGTTCGATGACGTTACCGATGCGGCGGGTTTTGATCACCAGCTTGAGGGTCGCGCGTTAATGACGCTCGACTACGATCGCGACGGTGATCTTGATGTGCTGATCCTGTCGCACCAGCAGCCGGCGCGGCTCTACCGTAACGACTTGTCGGCCGATGACGCGCACTGGCTGGCGCTGGAGTTCGATATGGATGGCCGCACGGACCTTGCGCCGCACGGGTTGGGCGCGCGTGTCCATATCGACGGGCCAACGGGCCGACGTACCCTCGTGCCGATCAGCGGCGCGTCCTACATCAGCCAGAGTTCGCGTGTGATGCACATCGGGCTGGGCGATCAGGAGAGCGTGCCGACGCTTCGGATTGAGTGGGGTGGCGGTCAAGCAACCGTGTTACGAGACGTGGCGGCGGACCAGTACCTGGCTATCCAGCCGCCCGCCAAGGCGCCGCGCCCTCGGCCTATTCGTCCGGCGTTGCCCGGTCCCGCTCGGCTGAAAAGGGATTGAGCAGCAGGCCAGAGACGGACAGCTGTCGAGGCGATTGAAACTCGGTGTTACCGAGGCGCATGGCTTTGTGGCCGCCATCAGGGTCACTTTGATGGCTGCCGAACCAGTGATCCCAGACCGATAGCGCAAAGCCAAAGTTGTGGTGCGATTCGCGGTCGCGGATCGAATGGTGAATTCGGTGCATGTCCGGCGTTACGATTACGCGGCGCAGCGGCCGATCAAACGACCCCAGATCGATGTTTGCGTGATTGAACAGGGCGCAGGCGCTCAGAATAAGTTCAAACATCAGGACGCCCAGCGCGGGCGCACCAAGGGCGAGCACCAGCGCCAGTTTGAATCCCATCGATAACAGGATTTCAAGCGGGTGGAAGCGTACGGCTGTGGTGACGTCCAGGTGCGTATCGGTGTGGTGCGTGCGATGCAGTCGCCACAACGCCGGCACTGTGTGCATCAGTCTGTGCTGCCAGTAGATCGCAAAGTCCATCAGCAGGAGTGTCAGCGGCAGGGCGAGCCACAGCGGCAATCCGTTCAGCCCGTGACCGGATGCCTGCCAGCGCCACGCGAGCTCGACCGCGAGCACGGGAAACGCGACTCGTAGTGCCAGCGTATCGACGACGCCCAGCGCAATGTTGGTGAGCGTCCGGCGCGCGCCTTGCCCGGTCGCGCGTCGTGGACGCCACCATTGGAACAGCGCCAGCGCGGCGACCAGGCCGACGAAGATGGACAGCCGCAGCGCCACTTCATTGGCCAGTGCGAAATCAGTCATGCTTTGGTGCGCCTGTGGTCATAGGGCTAGTATGCCGCGCAGGTGGCGTGCGCACAGTATTCGGCGCACGGAAGCGCAAACGGGTTGATTGTTGTTAGTCATGGTAGATAGCTTCGAAACGCATGCGACCGTGGATGACCGGGCGCAAAATCCCGTCTCGGTGCTCTGCGATGCGAGCGGATTGCCGGCAGCGCGCATCAAACACGCGATGACCTGCGGTGCGGTCTGGTTGACCCGCGGCGCGCGCTCGGCCCGGATCCGCCGGCGCCAGACGGTCCTTGAGCTGGGCGATCAACTGCATCTCTACTACAACCCGGAGGTGTTGGCGCAGCGACCGATTGCGGCCGAACTGATCGAGGACGCGGGCGTTTTTTCAGTCTGGGACAAGCCCTCCGGGGTGCGCTCGCAGGGCTCGAAATGGGGCGACCACACCACCATCATGCGCTGGTCAGAGCGCCATCTGGTACCGCCGCGGACGACGTATACCGTCCATCGCCTTGATCTGGCTGCCAGCGGACTGATGGTCATTGCGCACAGTAAGAAGGCCGCGGCCGCCCTGTCCGCCCAGTTTCGAGCCCGAACCGTGGCCAAGCGGTATCGCGCGGTGGTCCGTGGCGCGTGGCCACATGGTGACGCGGGGTTTGTGATTGATGAGCCGATTGATGGCAAGTCCGCGCGCAGTACCGTGTTTGGTATCCGAATTGATGAGCGCGGCGAATCGTCCATTGTCGAAGTGGTGATCGAGACCGGCCGCAAGCACCAGATCCGCCGGCATCTGGCCGACCAGGGGTTCCCTATTGTTGGGGATCGCCTGTATGGGGGTGCTGCCAAGCACGACCCCGATCTGATGCTGCGCGCGATCAGGCTTGCGTTCGACCACCCCGAGGACGGGTCGCGCCGACGCTACCGCGCTGACTAGGATTATGGTGCCTGTCGCCGCGCCGTTGGTCCCGCTATGCTCAAGGGCGACGAGAATCGGTGGGACCGGCAATGTATTACGGCGAACGACTCAACAGCATCAGTCATTTGGTGGGCGCAGCGCTGGCCCTGATGGGGCTCGGCGCGTTGGTGACCGTATCTGTCCAAAGCGGCGACCCCTGGGTCATCGTGAGCTTCGCCGTATTCGGGTTCATGCTCGTGTTGCTGTTTACGATGTCCACGCTGTACCACAGCTTTCGCGCGCCCAATATCAAAGGCATTTTCAAGACGCTGGATCACTCGGCGATCTTTCTGCTGATTGCGGGCACCTACACGCCGTTCACGCTGGTGTCGATGCGCGACTCGAGCGGCTGGTTTCTATTCGGCCTTGTCTGGGCGCTGGCCGCACTCGGAATCCTCGGCGAGGTGTTCCTGAAAGGAACGCGAGCGAAAGTGGCTCAACTCACGTTGTACCTGGCGATGGGCTGGGCGTGCGCGATCGATATGAGCGGTCTGCGTGCGTCGCTGCCTCCTATCGGGTTTTCTCTGGTGTTCGCCGGCGGACTGGCTTACACCGCTGGTGTGCCGTTCTATGTGGTCGATAAGCTGGGACGGTTTCGCCATGCGCACGGCATCTGGCATTTCTTTGTGCTGGTGGGCGCGGCCTGTCACTTTGCGGCCGTCATCGGGTTTGTGCGTTAGCGATTCCTGCTTGCGCACGAGCCGCTGTGGTTACGGTCAAACAGGCGCCGGAGCTCGATCATCCGATCCGTGATCAGGCCGTCCACGCCGGACCTGTGGTAGTGCTCCGCACGTGATTCGCGGTTGATCGTCCAGACGAAAACCATCAAGTCGCGACCTTTCATCGCAGAAACAAAATCCCGATCAATAAAGCTGCGGCCTTTGAGGCTAACGCCGTCAACGCCCATGCTCGATGCCTTTCTGGCGATGGCTGCGGCGTCAGGTGGACGGGGCCACCACCCCCGTCGCTTTGCGCGCGCAAGCCAGTGGAGACGAACCGAAGGCAACGCTTTTTCAAATGTGCTGAGTACGTCAGGGTATTCGCTTTGGATTATCAGGTTCGAAAGGTCGATCCGGCTGAGTCGGATCGTTCGGGTCACGGCGGAAACGTCGCGCGGATTGTCCGACTTAATGTCGAGCAACCACTTTGTGCCCGACTCAGACGCATTGAGGGCGTCGAGCAACGTCGTTGGTAGACGCGGGTCTGTTACGGACCCGAGGCGTTGTCGGATCTCCTCGTACGTTAGGTCGCTGATGCCCTGACCGTTGATCTCCTCATCATGAAAAAGCACAGCGATCCGGTCACCGGATAGCTGGACATCAACCTCGATGCGCGTCGCGCCGGCTGCCTGCATTCTGGAGATGGCGTCCAGAGAGTTCTCGTCGCCGCCGCAGCCGTTGGCGCGGTGTGTGATCCACTCCATGGCGTATGACGAACAGGCGAACACTGTGGTGATCAGCCATACGGCTGCGTCGAGGGCCAGCGCTCGCGTCGTCAGAACCGGGGGATTTAGGGCTGCGCGATCTGTTGGCATGGAACTCAGTGAGTTGGGGTGAAGTTTTATTCACTCAGATTTCAATTCGGGAAGCTGGCGATTGCCGGCGGACGGGCCTACACCGCGAGTTTACCTTTCTATGTGGTCAACGAGTCTGGACGGTTTCGCTTGGCCCAGATCCATGGCTTCTGGCATTTGGAGTTTCCTTTGTGCTGCTACGCACGGCCCGTCGCTTTGTGGCTGTGATCGGAGTTGTGCGTCAGCGCACACCCTTGCGTGTGTGGCCGCTTTAAGACCTGTTGCCTCGCCCCCACGAGCCTATGGGGACGAGCCAACGATACAGCCTAATGAGAAGTTCTTGATGAAAATAAGGGTGACCCTGCCAACTATGAGCGGTGCACCCAACTATATGCACGTTTTGTGGGCCGCTCGAACAATAAAGGCGGCATCCAGATGCTCGCTCCCGGGTGTCCTTTGGTGATGTGCGAGAAAAGACTGCTTGGCACGCACTGTGCACGTGAAGCTTCTCAGAATTCCTCTCGGTTTGTTACAGGAAGCCTCGCGTTAGCCGTGCAAAAAAGTGAAGCAAAAATTGCTTCATACAGAAAAAAATGGGTGCGACCAAGATCGTCGAGCCAGTCTGCATAGCACAAAAAATCGAGGGATTTCTATTCAGCGTCAGCGCAAACCCAACCTCGATCAGGATCGTATATCCAATAGCTGCAGCCGTCGGCAACTGCGACGCCGTTCTTCGACGTTGGCCGATCTAAGCTGATCCACTCCTTCAGGCGATTGTCCTTTGAGAGCAGCGCGGCCGCTTCGTCCCTTGAGAGTCCAGCGACCATTCCTTTCACTTTTTCGAAATTAAGTTTCTCACTCATTTCAAGTTCTCCACTGTGATGAACTCATTTGTATTCTCCGACAACTGTTCTGCTTTTCTTGCCAGCTGTTGAGGACTCAGGAATGTTGAAAACTGCGCTCCGTTTTGCTGTCAGGCTGATTAGTTGCTCTTCACTCGGATTATTTATTCGGAGGAAGTCGACGTAGACAGGAGTAGCTTCGCCACTGTACGGCAACTTCAATTCGGCGATTTGACCCGAACCCGATCCTAAAATCTCGCCATCTGACTCGCGGCGAACCACGAATCGGGCAGCATCATCGTTGGTGAGCACCTTTAGTTTGAACATGGCTTTTTCGGTCTTGATCGCCTTCGCGTATAACTTCCCAGAGAAGCGCCAGAAATCCAGACTACCGACGTGTTCAGTTACCACTTCGAGATAGATGTCGTCATTTTCCGGTTCAGGCACTTTTGTGAATGTGCCGGTGAAGCCGCGGCTTCTGACGTGTCTCACAACCCCGACTAAATACGCATCAGCTTTCAGATCGCTACAAGGGAATGATGCATTTTCGTACTCGAATGCCGGAACCTCAGCCATCAAATCGAAGTCATACGTGCCGCCAATTCTTCTCTCTTTAATTGAACGAAAATCCGCAAAGAAGACCTTACCTTTGTCGAGAAGGCCAGCTGTACGAGCTTCGATCGAGTCCTTAAGTGCATTAACGTAGGACTCTGTAAGACCCGCATTTAGCTCAGGGTTGAGAATATCCTGATTGGAGGACTCCCCACCACTAACTGACACCAGTGGCTCCGCTCCGCTGGTCACCGAGTCAGTGATCTTGCTCAACGCTGTATTCGTAAACGCAAGTTTCCCAGAAAGTGACGCGCCTTGCGTTAAGGCGCCCCGCGTGTATCCAACAATGTCCGGGCTTTTGGGTTGGAAATCGATAATTCTGTAGTCGTCTACGATTTTCTTGCACTCTGCCTCACGATCTGCCTTCGCTTGGTTCCTTATCGTTTCCGCATCAGGTTCGTCGCAATCTCTTTTTTGCTCTGCAGTCTTTTTTGATTTCTTACACTCCCTCTCTATCTCTTCGGCCACAGCTATCTTGTTGGCTACAGTCTGTCTGAATGACTCGTCAGCAATGGGGCTTGTTTCGGTGGCGCTCAGTTTCAATGCAAGGCCGAGATAGGAAATGTAATCAAGCTGTGACGGCGATAGAAGCTGTGAAGAGAACTCCATTTTTACCCTAGGGAAGTAGTGATACAGCGGGCTTGCTCCCGGGAAAGGGGTTCCTGATTGCAACGTGGTTCGATCCGGCAGATCAGGAACGTTAAATAGCTTGGCTTTCGCTTTTTCCGATAGTTCATTTTTCTGACGGTCCGTCAGGTCTTTATTCAAAAAGATCGGCAATAGCGCAGCGTCTAAATCAACGTCTGTCGGAAGAAACGGTGGGGTATTTGTTCGCTGGCGGAGAAGAACCGACAGTTTCACTGTTTCATTAGTCGCTGACCCAAGCTTGTCGATAAGGTGGTTTTCAAAGTCGGTTCGGTCTGTGCTCGCGTTTGGCGTCATTGCTCTCAGCGGCGGGGGCGCGAGGGTAGAAACCAGGTTCGGAAAAAAGCGAAGAAAATCGCTCGACGAATCACTAGTTGGAGCATTGGCTGGCACAAGCGATTGCTCTCCCTTGCCCACAGTTGTGCAGCCGATTAAGGGCGCAACAATAAATGCGACGGCAAAAAAAGACGCTTTTTTCAGCATTTTCATCAAGCGCGCTCCATTTCGATTTCTTTGGGTTACTTTCTACACCTGTGACGCTTTCTGTCCAGATGTCTCACCAATAGCCGCAGTAGGGTGTCTCGTGTTGTTCAACAAGTCGATCATCGTTTCAAGGAGCACGGCAGCTGGGCCCGCTAAGACCGAAGTCTATCACCTGCTCTTGCTCGGCCACCACAAGAACCTCTTGTGTTTGCAGCGCTTCTAATGCCAATCGCTCCTTTGATGGCGCGCTAGCCATGCTCCGCATCTGCAACTTGGTGAAGGACTGTACCGACACGTGTCTCTATGACGTGGGGCTGAAATTTCTGAGCGAAGCGTAAATTCCGCATTGCGCAAAGCAGGCTGTCCGCTCAACATACTAGGAATTGCGTTGTTCGTGTCATTCCTAGTATTGCGTCAGTAAACTCGAATGCGCGGCGTCTCACCATCCAGATAAAACAACGTGCAATACCCGCCCTCATCGGACGTCGATTGACCGACGCACTTATCGCGCAAGGACCCTGGAAGATTGGCGTAGTCCTCAGCATCAATAAAGTAACTTCGACACTGACTCGACATGACCGTGCCGGTCTCCAGAAGGACAAGGTGACGTTCAAAATCGGCGCGCTCGGTACTCTTGTGCATTCGTTTAATCTTGGCGCGCGAGTCTTTCAGCATGGTTTCGCACACGCTCAAAGGAGCGCTGGCGCAGCCGCTTTGCGTGAGGGCGATCGCCAGCCCCATAAGGGGCAGGCAGATTCGCAGATTGATGCGATTATTCATCGATCACCTCGTAGAGCGCGTCGTACTCGATGGTGATGCCCTCATTCTCCCCGATCTGGATGTTCTCCACGGAGATCGCGATCCGCGTGTCCGACTGATCCTCGACAGTGAAGCGGGCTTCGGAATCGATGCGTTCGAAATCGTCGAAAACGGTATCGGAAAGCGCAGCGCCGGCGTCAAAAATGCCAGGGGCGACCGGGACGCCAGACATCATTGCCGCGGCGGCGAGGCCGGTACCGATGCCCGTTGCAAGCCAGCCTTTTGCCTTTGCCCTGCTTTTCACCTTGGATGCCTCGCGCAAATTTCCGAGGCTGACGCGGGCCGGGATGTTGATCAGCACATCAAGATCACCGTCGAACGCCTTGTTCCCCGTATTCACGGCCAACAGCTTCAGTGTCACGGGCATTCTCGCGTCCACCGCGTCGGTGGTATTGAGAACCTGCCGGACGCCCCAGTTGTCGCGGTCGACGTCGGGATCCTGGTTGATCGTGTACCACGATTTAATGGAAACGATTTTTTGTGAAACCAACGAACCGTTTCCCTGCTCCAGCGCCAGGTCCCCCTGCTGCTGCAGGGCAAGAAACAGCTCCGGACAGTCGCGGTCAAGCATGCCGTCGCCATCAAAGTCGCAACGACTCAGCCAGTACTGGTAATCGCGGGTGCGTTCTTCGAGCTGCGGCTCCGTCACGATCAGCCACGCCGGCTCGGGACTGGACAAGGCACCACCACCATCGCTCGCTCGCGCGACGATGAGCGATTCGTTCTGAGCGAGGTTGTCGAACTGGCCCTGAAAGGCTGATGAGGTCGCTACGCGGGGTTCAACATCGCCCGCAAATTGCACGGTGTCGATTGTTCGGTTTGGCAGTGTTGTGCCGCATCCGGCAAGCGCAATGGTCGTTGCAATCAGAGCGCTGATGGCAGGCGTCCATAGATCCGCATCTGTGCGGCGGTGACATAGGTGAAATCTTCTGTGTTTCATTTTTTACTCCGAACAAAAAAACACGGCAGCGATGGCTGCGGGCATCGCACGACAAGCTGATCAGTGTTTTGCTTTTGAACGGCCTGACTGCAGCGCGCTACCGGTGGGTCTGTGTGGGCAAGTTGCGGATGTCTCACCTCGATAAGGTGCAGCGATCGCGCGGTGCTTTCGGGTGGGACAACGCTGCATGACCCTCCACAAGCCGGGCATTGAGTCGCCGTGATGTCACGGCAACTCGCCATGTACCGGAGAGAGGCTATGTCCCAAAAATGCATTTCATTTCTGCTGCTGAAGGGCATCGCGGGGGCGATGTTCCTGAGTCCGGCCGCTTTGGCCACTGACTTTGACCCGAGCTTGCACAAGCGCATCGAACTACAAGTTGATGAGGCCGACTTGTCGATCTCGTACTTCGGCCAGTACGACACCAGCAAGACCACATTCCACAACCAGACGGATACGCCTGTTCGCTTTGTGACCTATTCGGGGCCGGTTGCTGGCATTCGCAAGGGGGATGTTTTCAGCGTGCCGTGTGAGGGGAGCGAAGCTGCGGGCTATCTGGAGATTGAAGCGGAAGACGCCGGCAAGGTGTCTGTTTTTGAGGCGCCGTTGTGCGGTGATCTGGTCCTGATCAAAAGGGCCTTGAAATGATGGTCGTGCGCGCACTGGGTGCAATCCTGGTCGCCATCATCCTGGCGCCGCACGTGCTCGCGACCGACGTGCGCTTCGTGGGCCAGGGCACATTCAATATTTCGGGGGCGCAGGTTGAGGTCACCTTTTCGCGGCTGCAGAACTTCGATCAAAACACCACGTCAGGAACACTCTACCTGCAGCTCTGGGCGAGCCCGGACAATGACCCGGCTGGCAGTGGATACGAGCTCACGCCCGCGCTGAATCTCAGCGGCTTCACGGGTCTTGGCAATGGCACGCTCCGCCCCAACGCCGCGTTTGAGAACATCACGTTCAGTGCGCCGTACACGGCGCCACCGCAGGGTAGTTATCACGTATTTCTGGTGGTATTCGAGTTTCCGAACCTGAACTCGTTTCTTGACAGCGCTCCGGCGGTGAACAACCCGCACCAGCTGGGCGGCACGCCGGGTAACACCGGTGGAGGGGGTTCGAACAACTTGGAGCTTGACTGTCTCTGCAGCTGGTCGCTGAACGGGGGCGTTCTGTCGATCGCAGCAGAGCGAGTGATCAACAATCGCAGCGGCGGATTGTCGGGCACATTAAAACTCAAGTTGTGGGCAACTGAAACGCCGTATACCGGCGGGACGATCACCGGTTACGTGATGGGCGAGGTCAATCTCGGCCAGCTTGCGGGTGGATTCTTCCGGGGACCGATCGATCAGCAGGTGTCGTACAGGCGTCCTCCGAACGGTACGTATTTTGTGGCGCTGACGCTAACAGAGTTTGATGGGGAGGACCGGACGGTTGATTGGGTGTCCTTCAGTAACACCCACACGGTTGGGGGCGGCGCGCCGCCTCCGCCTCCGCCTCCGCCTCCTCCTCCGTCAGGGAGTATTGATCTGGGATGTCCTTGTACTTACCGAGTCAGTGGCGATTTTGTTGATCTGGAAGTGGATGAGCTGACCAACACTCGCAGTACGCGCTCAGGTTCCCTGCGCCTCGAATTGTGGGCGACGCGCCAGGCGTATCCGGGCTTCGGGACCATTACGGGCACCGTCTTTGCGCAGGCCGTTCTTGATCCACTGGAGGGCGGTTTCCGATATACCGATATCGATCGCTCCCTTGTCTACAACCGACCCGCGTCGGGCGACTATTTCGTCACACTAACAGTGAGCGAGTTCACAGGCACGGGTTGGTCCATCGTCGGATCGGTCAACTTTGAAGGCATGTTGAATGCCGCGCCGGCGCCGGTTCCATTTCCGATCATTACGCCTGGCGTTGGAGGCGGTGGCGGCGGGAGCGCCGACCTCCTGTTCGTCTTATTGATGCTGGGCATCGGATTGCGTCGAAAGCGATTCCGGTTCAGGTAACTGAGGGCGCAGGTGCGGCTTTTCGGGGCCGCACCTGCCTTATGCGGATCTGCTCGGTCTTTAACTGCAGTAGTCCGCTTCGGACGTCAGGGCGCACAAATCGTTTTTGAGCGACTGCTTTTGATGGAAGGTTCGATCACCGGATTTCCAGTGCGACCATAAAGAACGCCAGACAGCCTCAGCTTGATCCGGGTTGCCGGCCTGAGCGTGAAGCGAACCCAGGTGGCGATGCGCCTCCGCCCAGATGGCGATGGCGTCAGAGCGTCCGTAAGTAAACTTGCCCTGCGAAAACGCCCAGCCGCGATGGTCCACAATCCACTGATACATATCGGTGGCGTCATCCATATCCTGCTGCGCCACGTACAGCGCCGCGAGGCTTTCGCGTGCTTGCAACGTATCCGTATCCGCGATCAGCTGGATCAGCAGTTTTTTCGACGCCTGAAGGTCGCCGCGTGCCCGAGCGATTTCCGCTTCGGCGAGCGTCATCTGGTAAACCGTACCGCGTCGGGCTTTGAAGTCGCCGTGTGCCGTTGTCGCTGCGTAGAGACGCTCGGCCAGATCGAGATGGCCCGAGCGGGCAGCCCACTTAATCAGAATGGCCACCTGCACAAACGGTACGAGGTCTGAGGGTTCGCTCGTATCGAGCGTCCTGATGGCGTTTTCGACGCGAAGAGCAACCTGCTCGGACCACTGTTGCGGCGGCTGATCGAGCCGGGCAACGGCAAGATAGGGGATATGGATGGCCAGTTCTCCCCAATCAAAACGGTCGGATCTGGCCTTGAACGTGAGCAGTTCGTTGGCGACATCCTTGAGACGCCCCTGATCGATGTAGAGCGCGATCACTTTCTGATGCGGAGCGGTGAGTTCTGGGCGCCGACCCTGATCTGTGAAAAGAATCGCCTCTGCGTCATCGTGCTGCCCAGCGGCCACCAGCGCATCGGAAAGTCCGAAATTGTGGTAGGACTGGAACTTCTTCTGGATGTTGGAAAAGGCGCGGATCGCATCGTCGAAGCGGTTCTGCCCGAGAACGGCGTACGCGCCGTAATAGCCGTTGTAATAAGCCTCTGGTGCAAGTTCATGGGCTTTCTCGTACGCGAGTGCCGCATTGATGTGGTCGTCGAAGTAGTACCACAGCGCATTACCGTACTCGTAGTGGGCGCGTGGCATCAGCGGGTAGGAGCTCTTAAGGAGCCGCCACTCTCTTTCCATATCCCGACGGTTCATGAATTTGGTTTTGAGTGCATTCAAATGCAGCCGGTCTTTGTGTGAGAGGCGTCCTGCCAGTGTGCTGGCCTGCTCCCAGTCACGCTCTGCCTCCTCACGCTGATTGTGCTGGCCGTAGTAAAGACGTCCGCGCAGCAGGTAAACCAAGGCAGCATTCGGATCGATGGCGATGGCTTCGCTGCAAAACCGAATCGCGAGCTCAAACTGATGATCGCGCCTTGCCTGAAGTGCCTTGGAATAGAGATCGAGCACCTGGAACTCGCGGCTGATCGCGTCTTTGGGTGCGCGTGAGTACGCGAGGATGGTCTCATCGTCCTCGCCCAATCGTTCTCTCAGCCGCTGGCCAAAGACTTCGAGGCCATCGATAAAGTCCAGTGCAGAATCGGATGTGAAGCGGATGGTGGTGCGTCGGTCGTTATCGCTCATGTCGACGATGTCGGCACGCACCGAAAATCCATCGTCGGCTTGCATGAACGCGGTGTGAACCAGAATGGCGGCGCCACCCTCACGCGCCACTTTGAGCCCTTCGTCCAGACTGAGCCATCTGCGCTGCGCGCCCAGTGTGCGCTCAGTCACGACTTGCACGTAGTCCTGGCCGCTGAAGTTGATTGCGGGGGACTGGCTCAGGAGTTGCGCCAGAATTTCCATGTAGGTGGGCGCGGCTGCGGTGGAATCGGTTGCCGAACTGCCAACCAGAATCACGGGGCTTTGACCGGGCAGGAAAACGTCCACCGTGTCTTTTGGCGACCGCAACCAGAGGGCTGTACCGACCAGCACCGCCGCGGTCACCAGAACCACAGCGATCCATGGCACGGATCGTGGCTCGCGAGTTGGTGACGTCTGCACATCGCTTACCGTTGCAATGATCTGGTAGCCCACGCCATGCACGGTTCGCAGGTATTCCGGATTAGACGGTTTGTCGCCGAGAACGCGTCGCAGAACGCTGGTGGCGTTGTTGAGCACATCGTCGCCGACGGCTCGCCCCTGCCAGACGTCGTCCATCAACGCCTTGCGCGTGACAACCTGGCCGGCGCGCCGAGCCAGATACACCAGCACATCCATCTTCTTGCCGGTGAGTTCGTGCTCAACGCCGTCGGGACCGACGATCAGGCGCTCCAGCGGCCGGACCGTGAATTCACCAAGCTGGAAATCCTGAAGATCAGGAGGCGATCCGTCCGTCACGACGCATTCCTCTTCGCGTTTTTCTTTCCGACGTCTCGGCGTGTCGCGGCAGGGCCCGAGGTCTTGTTGGGGACACCGGAAAGTAGCACAAATCAGCTCGCGTTAGATTTTTTAAGGAAATTTTCCCAATAAAAACAGTACTTGCCCCCGTTCGCCACCCGACCATGAAACGGCATCGGAAAGACACGAATCAACGTGCAGAACCGATCTGATCCATAAGGGGGCAAGCCATGACGCATCAAGAAACGACCGCACCGCCATTCGCATCGCAGCATCCGGGGAGCGCTCCGGTCACCAAAGCAGCAGGCTCCGGTGTGGCGCGCGATCCCGCGCAACTGGTTGCGGCCATCCGTGCTGGCCGACCCGGATCCGAGGAGGAACTGGCGAGGCGCTTCTGCAAGATTGCCCGACCCGTGCTGCGCAACCTGACCTTCGAAGTGGAATTGCAGGAAGACGTTTTTCAGGACGCCTTCGTCTCTGTACTCACAAAAGTCCGGATTGGCGCCCTGAAGGAACCGTCCCGTCTGGACCCGTACATCAGCCGGACGGTGAAGTTTTGCTTCATCGATGCGGTGAGAAAGCGAAAACGCTATCGCAACCTGTGCACTGTTCTGGAACATGAGGAACTTGACACACCGCCCAATCCCGAAAGACTGTTGCTTCAGTGCGAACTGGTCAGGAGCGTACGGTCCTGCGTGGACCAACTCCATACCCCGCGCGACCGTACCCTGCTGCAACTCTTATTCCTCGAGGAGAGAGACAAGTGCGACGTGGCGGCGGAACTGAAGCTGTCATCCCGCCACTTTGACCGCGTCAAATTCCGGAGCCTGCAGCGCCTGCAGAGGCAAGTTGGTGAGATGTCTCTGGCGGTCGAGTGATCACGTGTGATCCGTCGTCTGGCAAGGATTGCCCGTACAGCGATCTATCTGGTCACGTTGTGCCTGTGTGCACCGTGCTGGTATGTGGAGACCTATGAGGCTCGGGTCCGGATTCGAATGGAAGACAGCATTGCCCTGGTGGATGTCGAGATGCCGGTGGCGCCGGACGATCCGCTGGGATACCGCGTGGTCTTTGTTGATCTGATTGCAACGCCTACGCGCCACGCAGACATTAATCCAATGCTCTTAGGTAGTGCGGTAATACGTGCCGACAGTCAGCTCGAACTGGCTCAGCAGGCGCTTGGACTCGAAGTGTCGATCTGCGCCCCCCCGGACGGGTATGACGTATTGCACGTGAAGCTGCAAGGTGTCAGCCAACAGAGAGTGCTCGCGCAGACAATTTCTCTGCGCGAGCGTCGTATTTCTGGGGGTCTGCAGAGGGTGATCAAACGCTGCCGGCCATTTTGATGTCGTGGCGACACCGCGTGTTTGAGCCGACGGGCTCTACTCGTTGCACTTGGTTATTGAGGTCAGTCGGTGAAGCCGTTCGCACGGAAGAATTCGGACGCTTGGGGTCCATTCTGAGTGTAGTTGGGGTCTGCGATGTAGTAGCTGAGAATGGCATGCCCGATTCGGACGAGTTCCTCATTCGAAGGTAGCTGTGTCGCGCCGCCTAGGCTGGCCACATTTGTGCTGTCGAAACCAAGTAGTTCGAAACACCGCGGGATCGATATTTGTAGCACGCCCCGGATGGTGGGGGATGTGCCGGCGGCGATCAGTACGAGACCTGTTACTTGTTCAGGACAGTCGAAAATAGTTTGGGTCATGGGATTTCCTGCTTAGGGTGATTTGAAGTTGGACATTGAGCCGGCAAATTGCCTCTGCTGACACGCGAGTTCAGGCTGGTCGGTCCTTCCGTTTTTCTGCGCGGTGGCGTCTCCCTGCAAACAGACCAATCAGTCGTCGGTCGCGCGGTGGTGTTGTGTTTGATGAGTGTCATTTGTCTCAGGCATCTCATCTAACTGCGCAAAACAGAACACAGGGTCGAATCTGAGCCATTTCGTACGAACATCATCTGATTGCGAACAGCCCAAGGAGGATCATTGGACTGTCGGGATTGTGATAATTTGTCACGTAGTCAGCGTGGATTCAAAGTCCACTGAAATAAAAATCAAAACGACGCAGTCAACGCGTGATCACACGTAACACTCACGTGGCGCGCGACAGGGAGGTACGCAGTGCGAGCGACAGTGACAGCGGTGATGGCCGGCCTTTTATTTGTTGCGCCACAACAGGCCCACGCCCAGTCAAACGTCATTTCCGATTTCAACGGAGACGGTTATTCGGATCTTCTGATCGGCGTACCGGGCAAGCTGGTCGACGGAAATATCGTCACCGACAACGATCAGGGTGCGGCCTTTGTGGCCTACAGCGACGGCACGGACATCTCGTTCGCCGGTGAGTAATATTGGCACCAGGACAGCAGCGGCGTGTCGGGTGTCTCCGAGAAAAACGATTTCTTTGCTCAGGCGCTGGCCGTCGGTGACTTTGACGACGACGGCTACGCGGATGCCGTGTTTGGCGTGCCCGGCGAGAACATCTAGGGCTTCATTTTTCCGACGCTGGACGCCGGCATGATCAACGTGCTGAACGGATCATCCAGTGGGCTTCAGTCCGGAAACTCCGAGTCGTCTACGCAGGACACGACCGATTTGCAGCGTGAAGTGGAAAGCGGCGATTTTTTTCGGCAGCGCGCTGGCTGTGGGCGACTTTGACCGCGACGGTCACGATAACCTCGCCATCGGGATTCCGGGCGAGGAGGTCGGCGATGGGCCTGAGGGTGGCGACTACGCCATCTGGAACCTGCTACTGGAGCAGGGCCGGCTTGATACCGACCAGGACGAGGTGGACTACGCACTCGACAACTGCAGCGAGGTCCCCAACACCGATCAGCGCGACACCGACGGGGACGGTTTTGGCAACGCCTGCGATGCGGACCTGAACAACGATTGCGTGGTCAATGTGATCGATCTGGGACTGTTCCGGCAGGTGTTCTTCACGGATGACCGCATGCCGATTTCAACGGCGACGGTGTCGTAAACGTGCTCGATCTCGGTATTTTCAGGCAGTCTTTCTTCCAGCCGCCGGGTCCCGGCCCCACGTCGTGCAACGTTTCGTGAGCGGAGATTTCTGGCGGCGGAAGCGCTGATTTATCCGTGGGTCGGTTGGCCGACGCTCCTCTGGCAGGACTCAGTCCCCAGCCGGGTGGTACTCACTGATAACGCCTGACCACGTCTTCTCAATCTCCGGGATGAGTTTCGCGAACGCGCTCTTTTCTGTGGACACGCGCAGGTCATCCACCGCAAGCGCTGTACTCCATGCGTTGGACCGGCCGGTCTCCTTGGCGGTCGCTTCTGATAGTCCATAGAGATATTCCGTCCGCACATCGAACAGTGCGGCGGTCACTGTGGTCGTCACGTTCACATCTTGTTTTCTCAGGAAGCCGAGCGTCACGACGTCCAGCGGCCCGATGCGCTGCCCACCGGCTTGGAACGACGTGTCAAACGTATAGATCAGAAGAACATCGGCTTTCAGGCGGGCCGACGCCTCACGAAGTGCCTTGATGCTGTCGAGGTCGGTCGGAAGCAAGATGCGGTTGATGGGTGCGACGCCGCGAACGGCTGTCATCGAACCGAGCCGCTCAAAATCCGCATCGGACTCCACGTCCCGCGTGGTGACGACGCTGTACCGACCGGTCCCGAAGCTGTCGTTTGTGTGCGATCGGTAGCCCGCTGCCTGTACCCGCGCGACGGAGATATTGGCTGGAAAGTTCGCGGCCTGCTCGCGCGACATGATCGCTTGAATGTCTGAATCGCCCAGCGTCGACACGCTGACGCCACCGCCCGGCGTGGTGTACGAGGCGCACCCGCAAACAAAAAGGAAAGTACTCAGGGCCAGTGTCGCTCGGATCATCATGTTCTCCTCTGAATCAGCGCGCGTGCACTTGAAAAATACACCACGAGGCGAAGACGCGCAGCGCAAGTGCGTGGCTTGCGGTTCTGAGTGCGGCTGCAGCGCGATACCGAAGGTTCAAGAAATCGTACTGGTTGTCGCTAACGGGAGGACGAGGCGCGTGCCGATATGAGCGTGCTCCTATCGACCGCCCCAACCAAAGCCGCGGCGGCTAACGCCCTTCTCCCTCAAAAGTACGTCAGGTTTTTCATGAATCTACCATTTCAATTGCGCCCGAAGACGCTCGCTGCTTACGCATTGCCGGCCGTTCCGTCCGTTCTGGCGTTGCTCTGGGTGGGTGGCGCATCGACAGCACTGACGGTTCTGGTGATCGTCGTGACATTGGTGGCCGTGGTTGCGCTGTCGCTCATGCAGAAGGGTCTCATGCACGACATCCTCGAAGTCGACGAGATCAACAAATCCCTGGCGATCATCGAATTCACGCCCGACGGCACCATCCTGAATGCGAACGATAATTTCCTGCAGACCATGGGGTACACGCTGCCGGAGATACAGGGCAAGCACCATGGCATGTTCGTCAAACCGGACTATCGCGAGAGTAACGAATATCGCGACTTCTGGGCGCGCCTGCGCAGCGGAGATTCGTACACCGCTCAGTACGAGCGCGTTGGCAAAGGCGGCAAGGAGGTCTGGATCAGTGCGTCCTACAACGCGATTCGAGGACGCGACGGCCGCGTGTACAAAGTGGTGAAACTGGCGACCGACATTACTCGTCAGCGCGAGTTGCTGCGTGATAACGCGATGGTGCGGCACGCACTCGACTGCTCAACGGCCAATGTCATGATGGCCGACACCGATTTCAATATCGTCTACATGAACACGTCGGCGGACAAGCTGTTTCGCAACATGGAGTCGGATCTACGCAAGGAGCTACCCGCCTTCAGTGCCGCGAAACTCATGGGCTCGAAGATCGATGTGTTCCACAAAAATCCTGCGCACCAGCAGAGCATGCTGCGCGCATTGAAAGGGACGCACGACACGGTCATCGAGATCGGCGGCCGTACGGTGAATATAGTCGCGACGCCGGTCGTGAGTGAAGAGGGCGAGCGACTCGGCACCGTTGTCGACTGGGCAGACCTGACCGAAGAAACCCGCACCGAGAAAGAGGTTGAGGCCATTGTCGGCCAGGCCAGCGTCGGTCAGCTTGAGGGTCGTATTCGCCTCGACGACAAATCCGGGGCCATGCTGCGCATCTCCGGTGCGGTGAACGAACTTTTGGATGTAGCGCAAAGCGTACTCGGTGAGACGATGCGGGTGTTTGCCGCACTGGCGCAGGGCGATTTATCCGAGACGGTGAGAGGCGAGTACGCCGGCGACTTTGAGCAGTTGAAGCACGATGCCAATAAAACAGTCGAAAGACTGCTTGACGTGATCCAGAATATTTCCGGTGCGGTGACGCCACTGAGGTCCAGTGCCCAGGAAATTGCAGCCGGTAACGAAAATCTGAGCCGGCGTACTGAGCAGCAGGCGAGCAGCCTTGAGAACACCGTCGCGAGCATGGATCAACTGACGAAAATCGTCCGGCAAAACGCCGAAAGCGCCAGCGATGCCAGCACGATGGCGAGAGAGGCGCGCAACGAAGCCAATGAAGGACAGAAAGTGGTGGGGCACGCGGTGTCTGCCGTGTCGCAGATTGATGAATCAAGCAAGAAGATTGCTGACATCGTGGGCGTGATCGACGAAATCGCCTTTCAAACCAACTTGCTGGCCCTGAATGCGGCGGTCGAAGCGGCACGCGCCGGTGAGCAGGGACGCGGATTTGCTGTCGTGGCAAACGAGGTCCGCAATCTGGCCGGTCGCAGTGCGAGCTCGGCGAAGGAAATCAAGGAACTCATCGAAGACAGCGTCCAGAAAGTGACCGATGGGTCGCGGTTGGTAAACGAGTCCGGCGAGGTTCTTGGGCGCATTGCGGAGCGCGTGCGCAGCGTAACGTCGGTGGTTGAGGAAATCGCAACGGCCAGTCGCGAACAGTCCAACGGTATTCAGGACGTCAACGTGGCGATTGCAAAAATGGATGAGGTTACGCAGCAGAACGCGGCGATGGTCGAGGAAGCGACGGCGTCAAGCCGCGTGCTCGGCGACCAGGCCGACAGCTTGCAGGAACAGGTTGATTTTTTCACTGTCGTGCCCGCCGCAGGTGCGCATAGAGTTGGTCAGGAACGTCGTTCTCCAAGTCGGCCCTGGTCAGAGGGGGCGTCACCGACCGTTGCCGATAACCACTCGTCCGCAGCCGCGGGTTAACAGCGCCTGGGGGCGCTCAGAAAACCAACGTCACCCGCGCGCCACCTGTGTCCGACGCCCCGACACTCGCGGTACCGCCATGCCCCAGCATGACCTGTCGGGTCAGGGCCAGACCCACCCCGGAGCCCCCCGGTGTGGTTGAGAAGTAGGGCACGAACACCCGCTCTCGGTCTGCCTCACGAATACCCGGACCGTTATCGCTTACCTCGATCACCGTGCGGCCGTTGCTGTTTGTTCGCGCGACCATTCGGATTTGCGGCTGAGCCGTGTCGCGCAGGGCCGACCTGGCGTTCCGCAGAAGGTTGATCAGGACCTGCTCCAGCTGATTGCGGTCGGCGTGGACCTGAAGCGAGGCAGGTGTCACCGACTGGAAAGTTTCTATCCCCGCGGCCCGCATGTCGTCGGCCGTGAACGCGACCGCGTGACCAAACAGGGGCTCGAGATCAACAGCCGCTTTCTGCGGCTCCGGTAGCCGCGAAAACTGGCGGTAGCTCTGAACAAAATCCATCAAGGCGTCGGCGCGCTGCGCCACTGTGTTAATGGCGTCCTGCGCTTTGTTGCGGTCATCGTGATCGCCTGAGGACAGCAGCGTGCGCGCCGTATCCGCCAGGGACGACACCGGCGTCAGGGAGTTCATGATCTCGTGGGCGAGCACCTGTGCCATCTGTTGCCACGCTTCCAGCTCGCTGGCCGCCAGTTCGTCGCTGATATTTTGCAGCGTCACCAGGCGTTGGTGGGTTTGGCCGACAACGATCTCTGTGAGCGACAGCATCATGCGTAATGTGGTGGCGCCGTCACTGCTGAGCGAAATGACGCGGCGCTCACCGGGAGACTGTTGGCGTACCGCTTGCGTGAATTCCCGACCGTATCGCTCCAGGTCATCCACGGTGTGCACCGGGTAGGCGGCAAAAAATCGTCGCGCTGCGTGGTTGTGCAGCACGATGCGTTCGCGATCCACCAGTCCGAACATGGGTACAGGCACATGGTCGACGATCGCCCGGAGCTGGAGTCGATCTTCTTCTCCGGTTCGTCTCAGGTCCTGCAGTCGTGAGACCACGTCACGCATGCTACGGGCCATGTCCTCAAAGCCCGCGCCGTGCAACGCGGGATCAATGCGATGGGAAAAATCGGCGTAGCGGATGCTGTCGAAAAAGCGGGTCACTTCGCGATTTGTGCGTTGTACGAAGAACACGAACTCAATCAGCAAACCGACACACAGTGCGGTGACCACAATGGGTGTCAGAATAAATTCGGTGCGAAATAGAACGAACGATAAGGTGACGATCGCACCGACCAAAAGCAGCGCACGCATTAGCGCCTGCACACCGAACTGACGGCCCAGATTCACGTCAGTGCGTCTCTACAAACCATGTTTTTCCATCCGCCGGTACAGGGCGGCGCGCGTGAGGCCCAGCTCCTTGGCGGCGCGACTGATGTTGAAACCGTGCTTTTTCAGAGCTGTGGACACAGCGCGTTTTTCCAACGCCTCAAGATTCAGGCTATCGGTTAGCGCAAGCTCGGCGCTTGTATCCAGCGCGGGTTTCGCCGTCACAGGTAACGAAAAATCCTCGAGTGTGTACGCTGCGCCGCGCGCCATGATCACGGCGCGCTCCACGGCGTGTCGCAGCGCGCGAATATTGCCCGGCCAGTCGTGCGCGGTCAGCGCGCTGACCACATCGCTATCGATGGCGCGGGACGGTTTGCCGTAGCGCTGCTCATAGTGGGGCAAGTAATGCTCCAGTAGCGGCCGGATATCAGCGGAGCGTTCACGTAGCGGTGGGAGTTGTATCTCCACAGTGTTCAGTCGAAACAGCAGATCCTGACGAAAGCACTCAGGGTCGGCGAGCTTGTCCGGCGCAAGATTGGTGGCGGCGATCAGCCGCACATCAAATGCTTCGGACTTGGTCGACCCGACCGGCGTGATGCGACGTTGCTCCAGTGCGCCCAGCAGTTTGGCCTGAAGGTGCAGTGGCACGTTGCCGATTTCATCTAGGAACAAGGTTCCGCCCGACGCGGCCACCATATGGCCCGTGCGGTCCTGATGAGCATCAGTGAACGCCCCTTTCTTGTGCCCGAACAATTCGCTTTCAAACAGCGATTCGGGCACGGCACCAAGGTCCACCGCAACGAACGGGGCATCGGCGCGGCGCGAGGCGCGGTGCACCGCGCGGGCCACCAGATCTTTTCCCGTACCGTTTTCGCCGAGAACCAGAACATTGGCGTCCACGGGGGCGGCGCGATCGATCACATCCAGCACACCGCGCATGGCGGGCGACTGACCGATCATGGGTTGCGGTGCCCCCGCACTTGCGGCACTGAGCGCCGTGTTTTGTCCGCGCAACGTCTGCGCCTCGGCGCGCGTGCTGGCAAGCGTGACGCCGGCGCGAACGGTGGCCAGCAGTCGTTCGTTCTGCCACGGCTTGGTGACGAAGTCCGCAGCCCCGCGCTTCATGGCCTGTACGGCGGTCCCAAGATCACCATGGGCGGTCACCATGATGACCACCTCTTCCGGTGTGGTGCGCAACAGCCTGCTCAGCCAGCGCAGGCCTTCTTCGCCGCTGGTCTGTCCCGGCCCGAAGTTCATGTCCAGAAGCACCACCCGGGGCCGCTCGCCGGGGGGCGGGAGGGCTTCAGGATGGGAGACAGGATGCACGGCGTCGTACTCGCGTTCCAGAAGCATGCGCCCGGCTTTCAGGACGTCCTGGTCATCGTCGACCAGAAAAATATCGATTGCGCTTTTGGAAGCGTCCCCGGTCATCCGCAAGTGTCCGAATTCGTACAGTTGCTGTTCAGTATCGCACAGCTTCGCGGCTTCACGCGTCCGGAAAAGCCCATAGGCACGGGCTTTCTGGTGTTGGCACACGCTTTGCAAAGTCCCGCACATGAACAGCGCAACCCTACTTTCGATCGAGACCCCAAAGAGCGGGGCGTCCATGGACAAGCCGATTGAGCGCCGTCGCCGGCGTTGGCTTTGGCCGGTTTCCGGCGCGGCGATGTGTGCCGCGGCCGTCGCGGCCGTTTGGCTGGTGGGCCTGCCGGAGGGCGGGCGCAGTCTGAGCATCGGCGCCAGTCGACTGAATATCGCCAGCGTCGAGCGCGGTGTGTTTGAGGACTTCATTCCGATTCGCGGACGCGTCGCGCCGCGACGCACGGTGTTTCTCGACGCCGTGGAGGGCGGACGCGTGGAAGAGCTGTTCGTGGAAGACGGCGCGGTTGTGGAGGCCGGCGCGCTGCTGGTTCGGTTAAGCAACACGCAGTTGCAGCTTGACGTCATCGCCCGCGAGGCGGAGGTCACTCAGCAACTGAACAACCTGAACACGCTGCGACTGCAACTGGAACAAAACCGGCTGTCGCATCGCCGCACGCTGGTCGACATCGATTACCAGCTCAAGCGGCTTGGCCGCATCGTCGAGGGGGCCGACAAGCTGATCGCGGGCGGGCTGATCGGCAAACGCGAGGTGGACAATGCGCGTGACGAACTCGCGTATCAAACCGCCCTGCGTGAGGTGACGCTGGAAGCACAGGCGACGGACGAACGCTTGCAGCGTGCGCAGATGGATCAACTCCGGGACGCGTCTGCTCAATTACAGGCCAACCTGACCGTCGCGCGTGAGAACCTGTCCAGTCTTGATGTCACCGCGCCGGTCGCCGGTCAGGTGACGGCGTTTGATGTGGAAATCGGACAGTCGCTGGGGCGTGGCGAGCGCCTCGGTCAGGTGGACGATCCCGGTCGATTCAAACTCACAGCGTTGATCGATGAGTTTTACCTTCCGCGCGTGGATCTCGGGCTGTCGGCCTCTGTGGAGCTCGACGGCCAATCTCACACGCTTCGCATCGTGAAAATCTATCCGGATGTGAACAACGGCCAGTTCGAGGTGGACATGGCGTTTGACGGTGACCATCCCGGAAACATGCGCCGAGGACAGACATTGCAAGTGCGCTTGTCGCTGGGCGACCCGTCCGACGCGCTGATGATTCCGAACGGCGCGTACTACCAGGACACAGGGGGCAACTGGGTGTTTGTCGTGTCGGCCGATGGCCGTTCGGCCACCCGGCGTGATGTACGCCTCGGCCGGCGTAACGCGCGCTTCATCGAAGTGCTCGAGGGCATGGAAGAGGGCGAGCGGCTGGTGATCAGCCCGTACACTGATTTCGTTGACCTCGACCGCATTGTCCTGACCGATCAATAATCCTGAAACGAGAGAACATCATGACAACGTCTGAACTATTGAGCCTGCACGGCGTGACCCGAACGTTCCGCACGGAGGAAGTGGAAACGGCGGCGCTCGCGGGTATTGATCTGGCCATCGACGTCGGCGAATTCGTGGCCATCATGGGGCCGTCTGGATGCGGCAAATCCACGCTGCTGAACATCCTGGGCATGCTCGATTCGCCCACCGACGGAGAGTATCGCTTTCAGGGACAGGACGTGGCCGCGTTCGGCGAAACCCAGCTTGCCCGGCTGCGCAAAGAGAACATCGGCATCATCTTTCAGGACTTCCATCTGATCGATGAGCTGAGCGTGCGGGAGAACATCGAACTGGCGTTGCTCTATCAGAACGTGGATGCGCGTCAGCGCCGAGCCCGCGCCGACGAGGTGATGGATCAGGTGGGCATTGCGCACCGCGCCGGCCACAGACCGGGACAGTTATCGGGTGGGCAGCAACAGCGTGTGGCGGTGGCGCGGGCGCTGATTGCCAAGCCCGCATTGATCCTCGCCGACGAGCCGACCGGCAACCTCGATAGCGCGCATGGCGAAGAGGTCATGGGCATGCTCCGCAGTCTCAATGAACAGGGTGCCACCATTGTGATGGTGACGCATTCACCGTCGCACGCGGACTGGGCCAGACGCACCGTCAATCTTCTCGATGGTCGTGTGGTCGCGCACGACATTCGTCAGGCGATCTGAGGGGAGACGAACGATGTTCCGCAACTACCTTCTGACGGCGCTGCGTAATCACCTGCGCCAAAGTGGTTACACATTTATCTCGCTGGCTGGTCTGACGCTCGGCCTCGCCGTGGCCACGCTCGCTTTCCTGCATGTCTGGCAGGAAACCCACTTCGATCGCTTTATTCCTGACGCCGAGCGCGTCCATCTGATCGAGATGGTGCGTTCGACGCCGGGACGCAGTGACCAACTTCTGATTACGGTGCCGGGACCGCTGGTCGGGACGGCGGCCGAGAGCGTAGCGGGTATCGAAGACAGCACGCGCGCGCTGCTGTCCTGGTACACCCTTTCGGTGAACAAACGTCTGCAATTCAACGCGCGCATTCTGGCGGCCGACGCCAACTTTGCCGAGTTTATGGGCTTTGAAATTGTTGAGGGCGACGGGCGGGGGTTGGCCAACCCGAGCGCGGTACTGGTTTCGGAGTCCATGGCGCGTCGACTGTTTGGTGATGGCCCGTATCTCGGACAGAAGGTGACGCTGGATAAAAACCGCGATGTGGAAATCGCCGCGGTGTTCGCAGACCTTCCGCTGACCAGTCATCTGGACGCTCAGTTCATCATCGCCTCCAACGCCCCGTCGGTGACCGATCGCCGAATACAGGTGGACGTGAATTGGAACAGCATGAGCATGTACAGCTATCTGCGGCTGGCGCCCGGTGTTGATCCGGGCACGGTGGGTGACGCCATCGAGCAGATTGCGTACAAAAATATCCCCGCCGCAGGTGGGTTGGATATCGAGCAAACTCTGGATCTGTCGCTTGAGCCGGTAACGGCTCTGCATCTGAACGGGAAGACCTACTTTCAGCGTCCTACCAACGTGGTGGGGAACACCACGGCACTGGGTATCACGGCCATGATCGCGCTGCTGGTTCTGTTGATCGCGTGCATCAACAGCATCAACATCGCGACCGCGCGCAGTGCAGACCGCGCCCACGAAGTGGGGTTGCGTAAGGTGCTCGGGGCGAGTCGCGCTCAGTTAGTCATACAGTTCCTCGGCGAGTCGGCGCTTTTGGTGCTGGTCTCTACCGTTGCGGCGCTGGTACTTGTGGAGATTGGTGCTGGCCCCGTCGGTGACTTCGTGGGGCGCACGCTGTCGCTCGGCGTGCTGCTACAGCCGGCCGCACTGGCCGCATTCATTGCCCTTGTGATCGTGGTGGTGTTGCTGTCCGGTCTGTACCCGGCGTTCGTATTGGCCAATTTCAAGCCGGCACGAATTTTCAAACCAGCGGGCGGCGCGCGCGGACTGTCGCTTCGCTCAACGCTGGTTGTGTTCCAGTTCGTTATCTCAATTGCCTTGATGGTCATGGCCGGCACGGTCTGGCAGCAGGTGCGTTACCTTGAATCGGCTGATCTGGGATTTGACCGCGATGACATCGTGCTGTTGCCCGGCATTCGCCGTGGGCCCCAGCAAACCATCGATCTGACGCGCAAACTGGATGAATCGATTTCGGGACGGCCCGGTATCGTGCACGTCACCGGCACGCACTCGTCGCCGTCCTGGGACTACGCGGACGACGCACGCATACGGCCACAGAATGCGCCGGTTGAGGCGTCGATCAATGTGGACCGGCTTGCAGTGGACTTCGAGTTCTTCGATGTCTTGCGTGTCACGCCGCTTGCTGGTCGTGTCTTCGATCCGGCGTTTGGCCCGGACCGGGCGCAGTGGGATCTGGAGGCGCGCGGCGATGTGGAACTGCCGCTGGTCGTCAATTCTGCTGCATTGGCGTCGCTCGGCTACAGTGCGCCGGCCGACATTGTGGGCGAGCCGCTGGAGTTGGGCCTGGAACCAGGGAACGAGCGTTCCGGTCGGGTTGTGGGCGTTGTCCCGGACTTCCACTTCAAATCGCTCAAGTCGGAAATCCGGCCCATGGTGTTTTTCCCGGACCCCGCGCGCTTCAATCTGATGATGGTGCGGATCGACGGTGTGCAGCGAGAGCAGGCGCTGGCATCGATTGAAGAAGGCTGGCGCGCGGTCCTGCCCGGCCAGTCGCTGTCTCGCAGCTATCTGGACCGCGGGCTGGTTGACCAATATGTGTCGGAGCAGCGCCAGTTCACTCTGCTGGCGGTTCTGGCGGGCATCGCTATTTTCATCGCCATGTTGGGCTTGGTCGGGCTGCTGGCCCACGCGGTGGCGGCACGCCGGCGCGAGATTTCATTGCGCAAAGTTCTGGGCGCTGAGCTTGGTGATGTGTTGACGCTGTTCCTATGGCAGTTCTCGCGGCCGGTCATGCTGGCTGTGATTGTGGCCTGGCCACTGGCGTGGTGGCTG
>JBCCMA010000001.1:0-116647 GCA_039026595.1 Pseudomonadota bacterium | reverse complement strand
CGACACGTTCTTTAAGTTCGAGCGTTATTTCATCGATACCAATGCGGATGCGGTTGCCATTTTGATGAATGGCTCCTACACCGAAAGTGAGAACAACGTTGCGGTCGATCGATTCCAGGATGTCCGGATTGTCGGCCCTGAAGCGAAGCCAGTGTTCCCCGATTCGTCCCAATGGAAACTGACCGACGTCCTCAACCAACTGCATTTCCGGTCCGGTAAGTCAGGGACCTATGCCATTGGGGCATCCATCCGCCCGCGAGTACTCGAGATGACCGCCGAGGACTTTGACAGTTACCTGCGTCATGACGGTGTACTCGACGTACTGTATGCGCGGCGTGCCGCCGGCGCCCCGGACGGCAAGATCGCCGAGAAGTACTCAAAACACGTCAAAGCACTATTTCAAGTCGACGATCATCGGACTGATAACGTCACCAAGCCGTTTGGCTACCCGATTGAAATCGTGCCGCAGACCAACCCCTATACACTGACTTCCGGAGATGAGCTTTCCGTTCAGGTGCTTTTTGAGGGAAAGCCCGTGGGTGATCAGTTGGTATATGCGAGTTATGCCGGCTACGTTGGTGAACGCGAGGACGACTCGGCTGTGGACGCGGTGCGTACGCGAACAGATGAGAAAGGGGTTGCCCGCATTCCGCTGACCGCAAACGGGGATTGGTATGTGCATTTGATCCACATGGTGCCAAGCCTTGAGCCTTCGGTGGACTATGAATCGAACTGGGCGACGCTCACGTTTGCGGTCGAGTGATCGTTCCTGTTGCGGCGCTTATTGCTCTCGCTTTCTGAGCTCGCGGACGCGGAGTCGTATCCGGGTTTCCGGGTCTTTGGAATCCCGTACAAACAGGCCAAGCCATGTTGACAATATGCTCAGCAGAATGCCACCAAAGGCAATTACTGGGTTGATGAGCACTGCGCCGAAAAAACGGCCGCGTAAAACAAAAGCACGCTCAGCACGGGTGTGGTGACGCCGGAAAATGGTTGCTGTTTGAGACGACACAGGCAGTTTGAGCATCTGGGGAACAACAGTGCTCGTATTCGATTGATTGCCGCTTTGCCGCAGACGGTGCACACGGCGCAAAACAGGGTCGCGCGATCCGCACTCTCGCTTTGCGCACTCTGCGTGTCGGCTTTCGGCGGCGCGTAGGGATCGTCGGTCATCCTTGGTCAAACATCGTGATCAAGAAAATCGATGCCGGTCCGCCCAAAGATACCGAAAGCAACGAACAGGAATCCCATGCAAACCGCCCCGTAGGCCCCGAACCTGTTCAATCCAATATCATCCGGGAGAAAGCCTAGAACAATGGTAGTACCAAATGCCATGAAAGCTGCGCCAACGAAAATCGCTAAAGCTCTTATCATGTGTGTGATCCGGCGATACTGAAACTTGCGTAAGACAATATTATAAATTCGTTTTCCGGTATGTTGTCGGCCATCACTGCAACAGAGTCATAGCCACGCGTCAGGGGTTTTCAATGCAAATACCAAAACTAATCGTCCAAGTGGGCGTATGCTTCGGCGCCTGCCTGACGAGCCTTCCGCCCGTTGCGCTGGCGGAAAACTCGGAGCGCACATTCTGGGATGGCATAGAAGCGCGAAATGTCGGCCCGTTCCGCGGCGGCCGTGCGACCGTTTCGGTCGGCGTGCGCCAGCAGCCCAACGTGTACTACATGGGCACCACGGGCGGGGTCTGGAAAACTGAGAATGCCGGTGCGAGCTGGCACCCTATTTCGGACGATGACTTTG
Source organism: Pseudomonadota bacterium (assembly GCA_039026595.1). Lineage (GTDB taxonomy): Bacteria > Pseudomonadota > Gammaproteobacteria > Steroidobacterales > JBCCMA01 > JBCCMA01. Next base: position 114,889 of record JBCCMA010000001.1, on the reverse strand, counting down.
GGACGGCCGCAGTCGGCGCGATTGCCGTTGCCCCTTCTGATCCGAACGTAATCGTTGTGGGGATGGGTGAATCGCCGTTTCGCAACATCGCATCGTCTCAGGGTGACGGGCTCTACAAGTCGACAGATGCCGGAGAGAACTGGACGCGCATCGGCTTCGAGAGTCTGCGCCAGACCGGCGAAATCCGTATTCATCCTGGTGATCCGGACACCATCTGGGTGGCGGCGCAGGGCAATCAGTATGCGGAGACCGAAACCGCTGGCGTGTACAAGACCACGGACGGCGGCACGACGTGGCGGCAGGTGCTGACACCGCTCAACGCCACCACCGGCGCCGTCGATCTGGCGCTGGACGCCAGCAACCCGCGGCTTTTGTACGCCGCGATGTGGGATAACCATCGCACACCGTGGTCGCTGCGTTCCGGCGGGCCGGGCAGCGGCATCTGGCGGTCCATGGATGGCGGTGAGAACTGGGCACAACTCAAAGAAGGCCTGCCAGACGGCATGGGCAAGATCGGTGTGGCGGTTTCGCCGGCCAAGGCCGGTCGTGTCTGGGCCATTATCGAGGCGGAGGACAAGAAAGCCGGCTTCTACCGGTCCGACGACGGGGGCGATAGCTGGACCCAGCTCAACACCGACCGCATTCTGATGGCGCGGTCGTGGTACTACATGCACGTGTTCGCCGACCCGGTCGATGAGAATACGGTTTATGTCCTGAACTCGCCGTTCATGAAGTCCATCGACGGCGGCAAGACCTTTGCGCGCGTCCAGACGCCGCACGTTGATAACCACTATCTGTGGATCAACCCCGATAATCCCAAATGGATGGTCAATGCGAACGACGGTGGCGCAAACGTCTCGTTTGACGGCGGCGCGACGTGGTCGCGCCAGGACAACCAGCCCACCGCGCAGTTCTATCGTGTGAATACGGATAACGCATTTGAGTATCGCATCTACGGCGGGCAGCAGGACAACACGTCGCTGGCCATAAAGAGTCGGTCGCGCGATGGCCGCATCGGTCGCGATGACTGGGAGGTACACGGGGGGTGCGAAAGCGCGTACGTGGCCACCGACCCCGACAATCCGCGCTACACCTACGGCAGTTGTTTGGTGGGACTGATCGATGAGTTCGATACCCAAACGCGGACCACGCGCTCCGTGAAAGCGTATGAGGATCTCGCACTGGGCGTGGAAGCCAGAGATTCAAAATACCGCTTCAACTGGAACGCGCCCGTGCACGTGTCAACGCACGATCCCAGCGTGATCTACCACGGGGCCAACGTGCTTTTGAAATCCAGCGACCGCGGTTTCAGCTGGACCGAAGCGAGCCCTGACCTCACCCGAAACGAGGACGATAAGCAGAGGAAGAGCGCTGGCCCCTATCTGAACGAGAATATCGAGCAGTACAACACCATCTTCGCGTTTGCCGAGAGCCCGCACGACGCCAACGTGCTATGGGTTGGCACCGACGACGGGCTGGTCAAAATCACGCGCGATGGCGGAGAGACGTGGCGTGATGTAACCCCGTCGGGGGTGGGTCGTGGGCTGGTGAACAGCATCGATGTGTCGCCCCACGATCCGGCAACGGCCTACGTCGTCGCCATGAAATACAAGGACGGCGACAACCGTCCCTACGCGTGGCGCACAACCAACTACGGTCGTAGCTGGTCGTCGGTTACGCGGGGCTTGCCCAAGGATCACTTTGTCCGTGTGGTGCGGGAAGACCCTGTTCGGCAGGGTCTTCTGTTTGCGGGTATGGAGCGCGGTCTGTTCGTTTCATTCAACGGCGGTGATCGATGGGAACCGTTTCAATCCAACTTACCCATCGTGCCGATTACGGATCTGACGCTTCGACGAAACGATCTGGTGCTCTCCACGCAGGGGCGTGGCTTCTGGGTGTTTGATGACATCGCGCCGTTACGTCAGTTTGAAGCCGGCCACTTGGAGACGACGGTCCATCTTTATGCGCCGTCCAAGGCGTATCGGATGGCGCCTACCAGCGGAGGATACGGCGGCGGAGAGAGCACAGCCCCAAGCGCGCCCGATGGCGTCGTGCTGTATTACAGCCTTGGTGAAGAGCCCAAACTGGACGTGGAAGGGGCGTCGGAGTTGGTCATCTCCATCCTTGATGCCGAGGGCAATACGGTTCGCACGCTCAAGTCGGATGCCAAGAAGGGGAACGACGGCAGCGGCGGCGCGGGGAATTTTGCGTTGCCCGCACAGAAAGGACTGAATCGCGTTGTGTGGGATATGCGCACCGATCCAACCGTGACGCGCAAGGCCAAGTTCGTGTTTGGCGCCGCGCCGGGCGAGACGGTGGTCGGCGGTTACAAAGTTGCGCCGGGCACCTACACCGTACAGATGACGTACGGCGATGTGCAGCAGGCGCAAAAAGTCGACATCGCCTGGGACCCGATCAACACGTACGACCCTGCAAAAATCAGCGAGCAGCAGGCCTTCCTCGCCGAAACGCACAGCATGATCAACGCGCTTTATCAGCGGCTGGCGAGCCTTGATGCAGTTCGAGAGCAAGTCGCGCTGCGCAAATCGGTCGCGGAGAAAGGTGAGGATGAGGCAACGAAGGCCGCTGCCGAGACGCTGCTTGAGGCGCTCGATGCGTGGCGAGCCTCCGCGTCCACACCCCAGTGGGAGACGTTTCAGGACGTCATTAACTACGCGCCCACCATCGATACCTTTCTGATTACGCTGTATCAGCAAGCCGATAGTGCGGTCCTGGGTTTGACCCGCGGCCAGCGCGATCGGTTATTTGATCTCAAACCGCAATGGCAGCGTGTCATCGAGCAATGGGACGTATTGATGGCCGAAGACTTGCCCGCCTTTAACCGCATTGCTGGTCCGGCCGTGGCTGCGCCCGCGTGGAGCGCGGAATGAGTGTAATCACATGTCGATGGTGCATCGCGTTGGCGTCCTTTCTGGCGCTCGCTATGGCGGGTTGCCAGGCGCCCGCGACGTCTCCGGTGAATACGTTGATAACAAACGCGCCCGTTTCAAAGACAGCGGGAACGCTGACCAATGAAGCCATCTTTGCGGATCGGCTCTACGACGCTGAGCAACCCGTCGCCTCGAGGTGGCATCCGAACGGCACCGCATTCACTGTCCTTGAGACCAACTCCAAGTACGCCGGTGCCGAAAGACAGACCGATGAGAACGGTGATCTGATCGAGCACCCCAAAGATCTGGTGAGTTACGACTTCGACACCCTTGAACGAACCGTGATCCTGTCGGCCGAACAACTTGTGCCCGACGGCGGAGGCCAACCGCTCGTCATTGATGACTACACGTGGTCGGACGATCAATCCAGACTGCTGCTCTACACCAACAGCGTAAAGGTGTGGCGCGTGAAATCGCGGGGAGATTACGCCGTACTCGATCTCGCCACAGGCAAGCTGGTCACATTGGGCGGTGCCGGCGCAAAGCCAAGCACGATGCAGTTCGCGAAGTTCTCCCCCGACAGTCGCTCTGTCGCCTACGTGCGCGAGGCCGATATTTTTGTCGAGCATGTGGACACTGGATACATCACGAAGCTCACCAATCGTGCCAACGCGTCGATCATCAACGGGATCATGAGCTGGGCGTACGAGGAGGAGTTTGGTATCCGGGACGGGTTTGATTGGAATGAGGCCGGTACACGCATCGCGTATTGGCAGTTTGATACGTCGGGCGTCCGCGACTTCACACTGATCAACAACACGGACAGTCTGTACCCGACACTGACGCGTATTCCCTATCCCAAAGTCGGAGAAACCGTGTCGGCGGCACGCGTCGGGTCGGTTCTTGTGGAAAGTGGCGAAACGGTCTGGGCAAAGCTGCCGGGTGATCCCCGCCAGAACTACATCCCGCGCATGCAATGGGCCGAGCGCGACGATGAGTATCTTGTTCAGTATGTGAACCGAAAACAGGACACGAACCGGGTCTTCCTGATCAACGCCGACACCGGCGAAGGGCGCAACATCTTCACAGATCAGGAAGAGAGCTATCTGGACGACTTCCATGATGTCGAGTGGCTTGAAGATGGCGCGGCGTTTACGTTCGTGTCCGAACGCTCCGGCTGGCGGCACGTGCACAAGGTGTCGCGCGACGGCGGTACCGTGACTGATCTAACGCCGGGCGATTACGACATTGCGGATCTGGTCAAAGTGGATGTCGAAGGTGGATGGGTCTACTTCACCGTGTCGCCGGACAACATGACACAACGTTATCTCTACCGAGTCTCTCTGGATGGAAGTGGCGACAAGACGCGACTCACCCCGGGTAAGTTCTCAGGCACCAACGCCTACAAGATGTCGGACGATGGTCAATACGCTGTGCACACCCATTCATCTTTTACACAGCCGCCCCAGTACCGCCTCATTCGGGTCGATGGGCACGCTGAGCTGCAAATGCTCGAGGATAATCGCACGCTGATTGATCGACTCTCCGCGCTGAATCTGGGCGAACACAAGTTCTTTCAAGTTGACGCACGAGACGGGCTGTCGCTCGACGGCTATCTGATCTATCCGCCTGATTTCGATTCAGGCAAAACTTACCCCATCATCAACTACGTCTACGGCGAAGTGGCCAGCCAGACGGTGCGCGATCGGTGGGGTGGGTTGCGCCACATGTGGCATCTAATGATGTCTCAAAAGGGATATCTGATCGCGTCGGTCGATAACCGCGGAACGCCTTCGCTGCGCGGGCGCGATTTTCGTAAGTCGCTTTACGGCGGCATAGGCATTCTGTCGTCGCGCGATCAGGCCGATTCTCAAAAGGCGATGCAGGCTCGGTGGTCGTTCATCGATCCTGACCGCGTAGGCATATGGGGCCATTCCGGCGGCGGCTCGATGACGCTGAATATGCTCTTCCGCTATCCGAATATTTACTCTGCCGGCGTGTCGCGGGCGCCGGTGCCTGACCAGCGTCTCTACGATGCCATTTACCAGGAGCGCTACTCGGGCCTTTTAAATGATCACGAAGAGGGCTACCGGCAGGGCTCTCCGATTACCCATGCAAGAAACCTCGTGGGCAAACTACTGCTTGTGCACGGAACCGGAGATGACAACGTGCACTATCAGGGCACCGAGCGTCTGATCGATGAGCTGGTTCGCCACAATCGACAGTTTGATTTCATGTCGTATCCGAATCGCGCGCACGGACTCCGTGCGCGCGAAGGGACGTTACTGCATCTGCACTCGATGATGAGTGATTACTTCGATGAGCACCTGGCGGCGTCACCGTGACGCTCGACAGCTAGCGTTTCCGAAATAGCCCAAGCCCGCTCAATGCGCCGACCATCAGGAGCACAGAGGCGGGCAGTGGAACGACGGTCGCATTGAGCATCGTGATTTCAGCGAACACACTTGTGAACTCGCCGTTCGGATTCACGCTGAGTACGAAGTTCGTGCGCCCGCCATTGTATGGGTCAAGCTCGGCGAGACTAGGCAGCGTCGGGAAGGAATCGTCATCGACGATATCGCCGTCACTGTCAAACATCTCCAGACTCGCGAGGCCGCCCATGTTGCCCGCCGTGCCCTCTAGAATCATGGACGCACTCACGACAACTGCGTCGAACGTATCGTTCCGCGTGCCGACGGAATTAAACAAAGGCTCCATCGCATCGAATGAGGCGTTAAAGTCGCCCGCGTTCAGCGTAAAGCCGATGACCGATCCATCGAAAAACAAATTGTTGCCGGCGTTGACTCCCGTGATCGAGGTATCGATCAAATAGGTTCCGGTAATGACGGTGCCTTGCGTGACGCCAAACGCGGCCACGTCAGATGCACTGCCGTTAAAGTCCTGCACAACGGCTTCAAACGACCAGCGAACCAGCTCGGCTTCGGCGTCGGGACTAGCCAGCGTTGCAATGGAAAGGACAGCCAAGGCGGATATTGATTTCATTTTTTTGTCTCTCCCTGTGAGCTTTATATCAGCGGATCAGCTGTCCGCTTTTCCATCACTATCATTTATGAACAGTCTGAAGTCAAAAGCGCAGGTCTGCGTCGTCAAACGATGAATGCAGAGTCTGCGGGCAGTGTGACAAGCAGAAGCATCCCAAGCAAAACGAGCGCCCACGCGAGGCTAAACACAACGATGAAGAACAGGTTGAGCCCTGAGAAGTTGTTATTTGAAAGCCCGTGGGAGTCGCCGGAAACGATATTGATGGCCTTCTGTGCCGGAAAAAACCCAACGGCCAAAACGGGTATGAGCACAAAGACAATGACGTCTGTCAGACCTAGGTCATCGCCACCACTTTCGATTCTGGAAACGACGTTTGCGAGTATGGACACAAGAACATAAAGCGTCGCTGTGTACGCGGGGTTCCAATTAAATGAATATTGGCTCTCCTCAAGATCAGCATTAACCCGATTGCACAGGTTGTGCGCGAAAAATACCGAGAACAGACCGCGTGCGGCGGGCCAGAGCGACTCCCCGGTCCGCGCCCGGATCAGACTGTAGTTCTTATAGAACCAGAAAACGTAGTACAAGCCGAAGGTCAATATTGAGAGAGCGTAATATTTCCTTTTGGAAACGACGTAGTACTTGCGATTGGTTTCAGTTTCCGTCTTGGTCGTGGTGCCTAGTTCCGCCTCCGGCGGCTTATAGATGTTTTCGTTTTCCATGGATACGGCGCCTTTGGTTGGCTTTATAAACGCAAGGCCAGTTCATCATCGGTCGGTGGATTTTGCAAAACCCCGCAGACATTAACCACACTGATGCCGATGCGCGCGGGTTCTGTAGTTGGCGCAGGTGAATCGCGGCTCGGCGGGCGGCGCGATCCACCTGCACCAATGCGGCTACTTCGCGGCCAGCACGTCGTAATGCGCCACGTTGTCCAGCACACCGTTCTGCCAACCGCCCTTCACCAGCGTGCTGGCTTGTTGTTTCAGGGCGGCGGCGACTTGCCCGCCGAAGTGCGCGTTGCGCCCTCGTTCGTCGGCGAAGACATCAAAGATCGCAAAGCGCTCGGCGTCGAGACGAAGGGCAGCCCAGTACAGCGTTGCCGGTTCGCTGTCCCGGACGAGCTGACCACCTGTCACCAGGAACTCGGCCAGCTCATCGCCTCTGCCCGGCATAGCCGTCAGCGCAATGTAAGTGCCCGTCGTAACGGTCTCGAGTGACCTGGCTTGGGTTTCGAATAGCACGCTCCCGTTCTGGACACCGGACAGCACGCCCGACTCCCAGCCGCCTTGCACCAGACTGCTGGCGTTATCCTTGAGCGCCGCCGCGACGCTACCAGCGAAGTGTGTCTGACGCGCAGCGTCGTCTGTAAACGTGTCGAATATCGCCAGTTGATCGTCCTTGCGCAGTGCAAACCAACGCTGGGTGCCGGGCTCGGTCTCGGCAACGATTCGCGCCGCGTTTGACAGAAAATCCGAAAATGCCTCGGCTTGGTCCTCGGCGGCGATCATGGGGATGAGGGTAGAAACGGGTTGAGTCATGGCGGTCTCCGTGGCGACGGCAGGCAGTGTGAGATAGGCGAAAAGAGGGGGAATGGTCAAAGCGCTGATGATTTTCATAGTGAGTACCTATTTATTATTCTGGCGAGCCGCAAATTTATGGCCTAAAAAGGCCGTAATCCAATTCCGATATTTTATGATTCGATAGTAATAAACTATATTATGCGGTTGGGTCGGGGAACGCTTCGTATGCGCTGGAGAGAGCAAGGTGGAAATGAACCAGGTCCGTTATTTCCTCGCCGTTTGCGAGCATCGGAACTTCACCCGGGCAGCGAAAGCGTCGTTCGTCTCCCAGCCGTCACTGACGACCGCGATCAAGAAGCTGGAAGACGAGCTCGGTGGGCCGCTGTTCCTGCGGGATCGCGCGGGCTGTCGACTAACGCCACTCGGCTTGATCATGCAGCCTCATCTGGAGGCCATCACGCACCACACGCGCGAAGCGCGAGCAGAGGCAACTCGCCACGTCCGGCTCGATCGCGTGCCCGTGCGGGTGGGCATTGGCGAGACAATCGGGCCGCGCAGGCTGACGCCGGCGATCGAGTTGTTCCGAGTGGATAACCCGAAGGTGGACATCGAACTGATTGTCGAACGGGAAGAGGATGTACTGGATGGACTGCGGCGCGGTGACTTTGATCTTGGTATTGCCAGCTCGCATGTGAACGATGCTCTGTTCAAAGCCGACCTTATCTATGAAGAGTCCTATCGGCTTGTGGTGAACGCGGAACATCCATTGGCGCGGGAATCCGACGTCCACTTGGCTGACCTTTCGCACACCAATATTCTGGATCGGCCCAACTGTGAAATGCGGGCCACATTGCACAGCGAGTGCGATGCGCAATCATGTCCCCTCTATGCGAGCTACAGATCAAACCGGGTAGATTGGCTATTGTCATTGGTACGACAGGGTTCGGGTGCCGCTGTACTCCCCGAAACCGCGATCCCCGAGGACCGGTTGCTGGTCGCGCTGGTCCTTCAGGATTTTGATGAGCAAAGGCGCGTCAGCGCCGTACGGGATCGGCAACAGCCAGCTCGACCAGAAACCGATGAACTCGTGCGGCGGCTGCTGAAGGCAGCCTCTTGAGGTTTACGTTGTCTGAAGTGCGCGCGCTGCTTCAAATCCAGTGAGTACATTCACCACATTGGTGCCGATGCGATCGATCGCGTAGCCGCCCTCCATTAAAAACACGGTATCCACTCCGGCTTCCCCGAGCAGTCGACCACAATCAGCAAAGTCCTGTGATGCGAGTTTGAAAAAACTGATGGGGTCGTTTTCATAGGCGTCTACACCCAGTGATACCACGAGCAGCTCTGCCGAAAATGCATCGATGTCCGTAAGGGCTTGCTCAAGGGCGAGTCGCCAAGTGGCGTAGTCCGTGCCCGGTGCCATGGGAAAATTTCGATTGAATCCTTCCCCCGCACCGCGACCTTTTTCATCCGTAAAGCCGAGAAAGTGAGGAAACGCGTGCGCGGGATCACCGTGCAGAGATACAAAAAGGACATCATCCCGCTCGTAAAAAATATCCTGCGTCCCGTTGCCGTGGTGGAAGTCGATATCGAGCACCGCAACGCGCTTGCGGCCTTCATTCAGCGCGTGCTGCGCCGACACGGCCGCGTTATTGATAAAGCAATAACCGCCATACTGGTCGCGAGCGGCGTGGTGTCCGGGTGGCCGGCATAATCCAAATGCGACTGGCGCGCCTTGAACCACGGCGTCGGTGGCCGCCAAAGCAACCGACTGGCTGCTGCAAGCGGCCTCCCAGGTGCCGTCAGAGATCGCGGTGTCAGCTGACAAACTGTAGTAGCCGACCTTGCCGGCAATCGCAGTGGGTATTTGCTGACTCGGCATGCAGCGACCCGGCCAAACGTAGCTGATCAGCTCTCCGTGGTGACCTGCTGCTTGCCATTCGCGCCAGCACGACGAAAGAAAATCGAGGTACCCGCCATCGTGCACCTGCCGAGCAACCGTAAGCGATCGCTGGTCGGTTTTTTGGATCGTGCCGATCCCAGCTTCCTGAAGCGCGGTCAGGATTAGATCTACTCGGTTGGGCGACTCAAACGGCGTGACAAGCTGGCCGCCGTAGAACTCGGTTTTCGGGTTTCGGAGTTGGTGGTCAGGGGAGAAAAAGACCTGCATCGTTCAAATCAATCCGGGCGCTTGAACAACAGTATTATTGAATGACCGGTCGTTATTGTTTTGCCTGCGGCACCACTGATCGCTACCCCCGCTATCTCAATATCCAGACCGCCGGTTGTACTGGATATGATGTCAAGACCCGCTGTTACCTTCAGGCTGGACAGGCTGAGCCCCTGTGCATCCGATATGCCCTTTATCGCGTCAATGACGGCCTCACCTATTTTCTCTCCAACACCGCTATCGCTGCTGATTCCTGCCCCCTGCGAGGGTTTGAAGATCAACTCAAGAGTATTGGAGTCAGAGGTTGTGTTAGCAGTCTTGGAGGTGAGGACCAGCGATGCGCTACCGGTTGTCGAATCGACAACCTTGGAACTGAGCACAACAGTCGCAGTGCTCAAGGGCGGAAGTGCACCTTGGCTCGCATTCGCGCCGATGTGGTTAATTGCAACCTGAAGCTCGCGCATGAGCGTTTTTATCGAATCTTCCGACGGCGTTGTTGATGTTCCCTGAGTGGTTACACAACCGGAGAGAAGTGTGAAAATCGTCAAGGCTACGACAAGTTTTAGACGGGGACCCATAGTCAAATTCCTTTCAGCCAAGCGTGACAAGAAAAAATGCAATGCAGAATTGGGAAAACGATACGCAAAGCGCGCTATCGAAAAGCCTACGATAAAAAAGCGGCGTGGTCAGAATCGCCCGAAGCAAGCAACTCAGGCTGGCCCGCACATGCGGTGAAGTGAAAGGCGAAGCGATCATTGCGAGACAGTAGCTGCAGCGCGAGGCCGGCGGCCACACCTGCCGCCATCAGGCAGGCAAGCGCGTCCCTGATTTCAAGATAGTCAACAAGAATGATGGTGATCACAGGCTGTGCCATCTTGACGAAAACACGGCCGTTAAGATCGCGCTATTTTGCAGCCTCTTCAACTGTCGTCGACCGGCGTAGCGTCCGCTCTACGATGTGCCAGACCAATGGGTTGGTCCCAAGACCAAGGTGCGATCCGATGACGCGACGGTGTCGGGTGTGGGCATTGTAGCGATCGATCATCGCGCGCCAGCCAACGATGCCGTCGCCGTAGCTGTAAATCGCGGTGATTGGGACGGTCACGCCTTTGCGGTTAATCTCGTGGATATGCACCTCGAAGTCATCGAGATCGAGGTTCTGCCGCTCGGCGAATTTCTCTCCGGCGATAGTGTATTTCGGCCCGCCCTCGATGGGCGTGCCCATGGTGATGATCTCGCGTACGCGGTGGGGGATGCGCCTGGCCACCTCGCGCGCAACCACGCCTCCGAGGCTCCAACCGATCAGTGTAATGGGCTCCTCGTCGTCCATCTCATCAATCCGCTTGGCCAACACCTCGGCATCACGCTCCGGTTGACCGTTGTTCCGGCCCATTGACCAACCCTGTGAGCGATAGCCAAGCCAATTCAGATAGGTCCGCAACGGCCAGGTCGAGCGGTCGTCCGTCAGAAACCCGGGGATCACCATGATGGGCCGGCCGTCCCCGCGCGCGCGCAGTGCCAATGCCGGCGCGCTGGGAAGAAGGCAAAGTGTCTCGAGCACGGCGCGGGGCTCAAGGAACTTGAGGATCTGTGCCGGTGGGCGCAAACCGAACTGTGTGGCTCGATCCGGTGGGGGCGGCTCGGTAGCGAGGAACGCGTTCTGCGTGGACATCAAAAAACCTTGATGGCTTCGGGTGTGTAATCGAACGTTGCCAGAAGTCCTGCGTTAAAGTGTGTTTCTGTGTGCAACGAGCGCGACCGGTCTCCCCGTTCCTGATCGGCCGACGCAGGACATAACCTGACCGCCGATGCTCGGTGGTCAGGCCGCGCACAGGTACACCGATGCACAGTGAGCGATGCCAATGAGCCAGTTACCCACGTCGGACGCGCGTTCGATCGACACAGTCATCGTGCCCAGGGCCCGTGATCTTGGCGGATTTGAGGTCCGGCGCGCATTACCGTCGCCACAGCGTCAGTTGGTCGGGCCTTTCATCTTTTTTGATCAGATGGGTCCGGCCGAGTTTATCAATGAGGGTGGGATCGACGTGCGGCCGCACCCGCATATCGGTCTTGCGACCGTCACCTATCTGTTCCGCGGCGAATTCCAGCACCGTGATTCACTGGGCACCAACCAGATGATCTATCCCGGTGAGGTGAACTGGATGATCGCCGGCAAGGGCATTACACACTCAGAGCGAACCAGTCCCGAGACCCGCCGGACGCGCCACGCGCTTTTCGGTATCCAGACGTGGGTCGCGTTGCCCGAATCGGCCGAAGACCAAAATCCGTCGTTTGAGCACCACGGTGGGGATGCGCTCCCCATGATCACCGATACCGATACGTCGGTGCGACTGATCCTCGGCCACGCTTACGGTCACCAGGCGCCGGTGAGCACGTTCACCGAGATGTTTTACGCCGACGCCGTGCTGCAGCCCCACGCTGGCCTACCCTTGCCGGATGATCATGAGGACCGGGGTGTTTACGTTGTGGACGGCGAGGTCAGCGTGGCGGGTGATACGTTTGAAGCGGGTCGCATGATGGTGTTCCGCCCGGGCGATTCGATCAGTCTAAAGGCGGGTCCAGCGGGAGCACGCATCATGTTGCTCGGTGGCGAGACGTTGAACGGGCCCCGTTATCTTGCATGGAACTTTGTGTCGTCATCGCGCGAAAAGATCGAGGCCGCCGCCGAGGAATGGCGTCGCGCAGACTGGGAAAACGGACTGTTTCGTTTGCCCCCTGGCGATAACGACGAGTACATACCGGCGCCCGAGCGGTTACCGCTTCCGCCGCAGGGACGCCCGGATGATCGCTAGGTCGACCGGATTTCGGACGTCTCAGGATCGGCCGCGCCATCGTCGAAGATGTCTTCGATCGACAGGCCAAACAGGCGCGCCGTACGAAACGCGAGCGGCAGGCTGGGATCAAACTTTCCGGTCTCGATGGCATTGATGGTCTGGCGCGTGACGTCCAGCGCTTCTGCGAGCCTCGCTTGTGTCCAGTCACGTTTGGCTCGGAGCACCTTGAGCTTGTTCTTCACCGGTATCTCCGCAGGCCCGTCATCGTGGCAATGAAATAGGTCAGGCCCATGACGATGGCGAGCGCGCCAATCTCGGCATCGCCGGATATGAGATTGGTCTGATCCAGCGTGGAGTAGGTGAAGCCAAAGACAAGGCCCACACCGAGGCTTGTCGCCATCGCCTCAAGCTGAACCTTTTGCTGCAGCTCATCGAGGTTTCGGAACAGACGCCGATTGGCCAGCACCATGCCCACGCCGGCGGCGAAGTTAATGAAAACGGCAAGCGTGGTGAATCGCGTGTCACCGTCCCAGATCAGCCGCGGCCCCAGCACGGCGGCGGCCAGCGTGATCAGCCACAACAAGGTCCAGGCGGCCAGGTGAACGGTGGCGCGTTTTTCGTGGCGGCGGCCCACCCGATCTGAATTGGACTCGATCATAAGTCGTGTTTCCTAACCTAAATGTAAATAAGACTTTACTTTTATAGATCAGAGTCCGCCATAGAGTCAAGTTTGCTTTACAAAAAGACAAGTAAGCGCGATGTACCGGGTTAGCCACCGCCGAGGGGCGTGATCAGTAATCGCCGTCCGTCAGCCGGTCTGCCAGGTATCCCGCTGCGTCTGGCGTATCGCCCATCATGTGGCGCACCCAGGCGGTACGCTCATGGCTGGCCGGCACCTGCTCATATACGCACTCGATTAAAGGCGACTCGATTTCGACACGCTGGTCATCAACGACGTGCACGACCCGGCCCGCAACAATGCACCCATCGACCCATACCCGAAGCAGCAACCAGTTGGCGTCAGCGCCGGCGTGGTAAATGACGTACCCGAGTCCGTGGTGCGCCAAAGAAGACAGCCCCGACGAACGCAACTCTGCGTCCGCGTGCTCGAGGACTCGATGGATGTCGATCTCCTCTCTTCCGGCCGCCGCAATGGTGTACGGCTTGATTTTCAAACCGGCAAGGTCCGAAACGGGATGCGCCACCACCTGCCGTGCGCGATAGGTTTCCATGGCCTTTACTCTTCTTGACGAGGCTGCAAACCATACCGCACTTTGTCGTATCCAAAGATCAGGCAACATGCGTTCGCCGATCTGTCTTCCTACTCCGCCAACCCGAGACCTGCCCATGCTCCAACTCGATAACGTCTCCCATACCTACGCAAACGGAACGCAGGCCCTGCGCGATGTGACGCTGACCATCCCAAAGGGCATGTTCGGGTTGCTCGGCCCCAACGGGGCGGGCAAGTCGACGCTGATGCGCACCATCGCCACCTTGCAAACGCCAACGGCCGGCTCGATCCGTTTTGGCGATATCGATGTGTTGCAGTCACCGGAATCCCTGCGCGAGCGCCTCGGCTATCTGCCGCAGGACTTTGGCGTTTATCCGAGGATCAGCGCCTACGACATGCTTGACCACATGGCGGTTCTGAAGGGGATCGCGAGCCGCGCGGACCGAAAGGCGACCGTTGAGACACTGCTCACCCAGGTCAATTTGTGGGACGTGCGCAAGAAAGCCATCGCCGGATTTTCGGGCGGCATGCGTCAGCGCTTCGGCGTCGCACAGGCGCTGATTGGAAACCCCGAGCTGATCATCGTCGACGAACCGACCGCTGGGCTTGACCCCGAGGAGCGCAACCGCTTCCTGAATCTGCTCGCCGAAATTGGCGAGAACGTCGTCATTATCCTGTCCACGCACATCGTGGACGATGTAGCCGACCTCTGCCCACGCATGGCGGTTCTGGCCGCCGGTGAAATCCGATTGGAAGGCGCGCCGCGGGCCTTGATTGAACAAACGCGCGGCAGCATCTGGGCCAAGACGATCCGTCGCGATGAGCTTGCCGATCACCGCTCCCGCTTCGACATTATTTCGACGCGCCTCATTGCGGGCGCCACCGTGATCAATGTACTGAGCGACGCCGACCCCGGAGAGGGCTTCGAGCTGGCTCCGGGCGGCCTTGAGGACGTGTATTTCTCAACGCTGGCGGCGCTGCGCCGTAGCGAGGCCGCCTGACCATGTTTGCCTCGATTGCGGCGTTTGAATTCCGATATCACGCGCGAAGCCCGGTGTTCTGGGTGGTGAGCGTGGTGTTTTTCCTGCTGACGTTTGGTGCAACCACGTCGCCCAACATCCAGATCGGCGGCGGCGGGAACGTTCACGCCAACAGTCCGTCGGCGATCATTGAGATCACGATCATCCTGAGCATCTTCTTCATGTTCGTGACCACCGCGTTTGTGGCCAATGTGATTGTGCGCGATGACCAGAGCGGCTTTGGGCCCATGGTGCGTTCGACCAGAGTCAGCAAGTTTGACTACCTGTTCGGACGGTTTGTGGGTGCGTTCGGCGTGTGTGTGCTGGCATTTTGTTTTGTGCCGGTGGCCATCTGGCTGGGCTCGCTGATGCCGTGGATCGATGCGGAAACCCTCGGACCCAACCGGCTCAGGGACTATCTGTTCGCATTGTTGGTGTTTGCGGTGCCCAATCTTCTGCTGACCGCCGCACTGTTCTTCGCTGTGGCCACGGCGACCCGCTCGATGATGGGGAGCTATATCGGTGTCGTGGTGTTTCTGGTGGTGTACCTCATCTTCAGCTCGCTGACCGAGTTCAATCCGGACTGGTTACTGATCGGCGCGTATTTCGAAGCGTTCGGCGGCGGCGCCTACGATTTCCTGACGCGCTACTGGACGGCATCTGAACGCAATAACGACATCCCCTCACTGGGTGGCGTGTTGTTGGCCAACCGGGCGTTTTGCGTGGCGCTTGCGTTGCTTGCGCTGGCCTACGCGTATCGACGCTTTTCGTTCGCGGAGCGAAGCGCCTCACCGCGCCAGCTTCGCAAGCAGGAAAAACTCAAGGCCAAACTGGCCAGACAGGCGCCGTCACTTGTGGCGGTTTTGCCTGATAGTGCGCCGCGCAGCGCCTGGTGGGCGCGCTTTATGGCGCAGACCAGACTTGAGATGCGCCAGGTATTTTTAAGCCCGGCCTTTTTCGTTCTGATCCTGGTTGGCCTGTTCAACTCACTGGGCTCATTGTTCCTCGCATCTGAAATCTACGGCACACCGTCGTATCCGATGACCTTCCGGGTGATCGAGTTGCTGCAGGGCACCTTCACCATCATTCCGTTCATTATTGCAATCTTCTACGGCGGTGAGTTGGTATGGCGGGATCGAGATCGCAAGATGCATGAACTGGTTGATGCCACGTCGATTCCCAACTGGGCGTTTATGGTGCCGAAGACCATCGCGGTGGCGGGCGTGTTGTTGTCGGCGCTGCTGATTTCTGTGTTCGGGGCAATTCTGGTTCAGCTGGTTCAGGGCTACACCGAATTCGAGTTTTCCAAATACGTCCTGTGGTACGTGCTTCCGCTGACCGTAGAGATGCTGACCCTCGCAATCCTGTCTGTTTTCGTGCAGGCGCTGAGCCCCAGCAAGTACATCGGCTGGGGCATCATGCTGCTGTACTTCATTTGCACCATTACGTTCAGCGCGCTCGACCTGAACCATCCGCTTTATCTTTACGGCGCGGGTATCGGCGTCCCGTTGTCCGACATGAACGGTACGGACGTGAGTGGTGCAGGCGCGTGGTGGGTGCGTCTTTACTGGGCGGCGGTCGCCGTCTGTCTGGCGGTGTTCGCGCACCTGCTCTGGCGACGGGGAACCGGGGTGAGTTTTGCGTCGCTGTTTCGTCAGGCCCCTCGGCGTCTGGCCGGCGGTGCGGGCCTTGTCCTCGCGGTCGGGGTCATTGGTGCGACCGCCACCGGAGCGTATGTTTTCAACAATACGAATGTGCTCAACGAGTACGTCACGAATGACGAGGCGGAAGAGAACATTGCCGAGTACGAAAAGAAGTACCTGCGATATGAATCGCTGAAGCAACCCGCCTACACGCGATTTGTCCTCACACTCGACGTGTACCCGGAAACACGCCAGTTCCGCGCCGAAGGTGAGGCGGATTTCATCAACGACACGGGCGCCCCGCTCGACAGTCTGCATGTGCGGTTCTTCGATCCCAATGTCATCGTTGATTCCATCGATGTGGAGGGCGGCGAGCTGACGACGTTCGATGAGGAATTCAAATACCGCATCTACACACTCTCGCCGCCGATGGCACCGAACGAGACGCGGTCATTGCGGTTTGAGTCGCGGCGCGAGCAGAACGGGTTCCGTGCACAAGGGAACGACACACGACTGGTGCATAACGGCACATTTTTAAACAACGCCGAATTTGCGCCGTTGCTGGGAATGGATCGTAACGGGCTCCTCGGCGACCGAACCACCCGCCGCAAATACGACTTGCCCGCTGAACTTCGCGTGGCGCCGCTGGAGGACGCGTCCGCGACCGACAACAACTACGTGGGCGCCGACTGGGTGACGGCGGACATCACCGTGCGGACCAGCGCGGACCAAACGCCGATCGCACCGGGCCGGCGTGTGTCGGATGAGGTGGTGGACGGTCGACGCGTGGCGCGGTTTGTATCGGATGCACCGATTCTGGCGTTCTTCTCCGTCCAATCGGCACGCTACGCCGTGAAGGAGCGGAACGCCGACGGTGTGAATATGGCGGTCTACTATCACCCGCAGCATGAGTTCAATGTGGAGACGATGCTGGACGCCACTGAAAGATCGCTGGCGTACTACAAGGCGAACTTCGGGCCGTACCCCTTCGACTATGCGCGCATCGTCGAATTTCCCGGCTACGCGCGTTTCGCGCAGGCGTTTGCCGGCACGGTGCCGTATTCCGAGGGCATCGGCTTCATTGCCGATAACCGCGATCCGGATGAGATCGACTATGTGACCTACGTGACCGCCCATGAGTTTGGCCACCAGTACTGGGCACACCAGTTGATCAGTGCGAATCAACAGGGAGGCACGTTGCTGGTTGAGACCCTCGCGCAGTACTCGGCGCTGGTGGTGATGAAGTCGATTTATGGCGAGGAGCAGATTCGCCGATTTCTGAAGTACGAACTCGACCGGTACCTTAGCGGCCGCGGCAGCGAGGCGCTGGAGGAACTGCCGCTGAACCGGGTTGAGAACCAGGGCTACATCCACTACCGCAAAGGCGCCGTGGTGATGTATCTGTTGCAGGATCGGCTGGGCGAGGCGCGTGTCAATGCGATGTTGGCTGATCTGCTCGAACGGTATCGATTCAAGGGGCCGCCGTATCCGTCCTCAACCGAGCTCGTGGACGGGTTCAAGGCGCTTGCGCGTACGGAGGCCGAGCGTGAACTGGTGGTGGATCTTCTTGAGAAAATCACGCTCTATGACCTGAAGGCGGCGTCCGCCACGGTCCGTGAACTCGACAACGGTCAGTTTGAAACCACACTGACGGTGGATGCTGCGAAAGTCTACGCCGATGGCGAGGGGCAGGAGACGTTAGCGACGTTGAACGACGAGATTGACGTTGGGGTATTTACGGCGCGCCCTGGACTGGGCGTGTTTGAGGCTGACGATGTCCTCTTGTTTGAGCGCCGACGCGTGACGGACGGGGAACAGACGCTGGTCATGGTGACCAGCGAGCGGCCGGTCTTCGCCGGTGTCGATCCTTACAACAAGTACATCGACCGCAACGCGGATGATAATCTTGTGCGTATTGAATAACGAATCAGGGACGACAAAATAATGTCGCAGAAATCAGATCGAGTCTGGCTTGGCACTGTGTTGGCGCTGTCAGTGAACCTGCCTTTGGGTCAGTCGGTTTATGCCGATGCACACCATGCCCACGACGTACCCAACGAGGTCGATATGACCGAATGGTACGCACCAACCACGATGCCAGAGCGCATTATTCTCACGTGGAGCGGCGATCCGGCGACGACACAGTCTGTCACCTGGCGCACAAACACATCGGTTGGCAAGTCCTTTGGTGAAATCGCTCTGGCCAATGCCGACGGATGGTCGCTGGAGCCCGAGCGCTTCGAGGCGACCACCGAGCGGCTTAAGACCAAGAACAATGAAGCGCATTACCACTCGCTGACCTTCGAAAATCTCAGCCCGGACACGCTGTATGTGTACCGCGTGGGCGATGGCAAGAACTGGAGCGAGTACCAGCATTTCCGCACGGCGAGTGACCGCCCTGCGCCGTTCAGTTTCCTCTACTTTGGCGATGCGCAAAACGACGTCCGAATGCACTGGTCGCGCGTGTTTCGTGAAGCGTTCAAGGATGCGCCCCGCGCGGCGTTTGCCCTGCACGCCGGCGATCTGGTCAACGTGCCGTCCAGCGATGTGGAGTGGGGTGAGTGGCATGATGGCCCGGCATGGGTCAACGGCACGCTTCCGGTTCTGGCGACACCGGGTAATCACGAATACGAATGGGTCAACCGACAGCCGACCGTGGTGACGGCCCACTGGCGACCGGGCTTCGCGTTTCCGCTGCAGGATCCGCCAAAAGGCCTCGAAGAAACGGTTTATTACATCGACTATCAGGGTGTTCGATTCATCTCGCTCGACAGCAACGTCGATCACGCGGAGCAAGTGCCGTGGTTCCGCAAGGCGCTTGAGAACAACCCCAACCGCTGGACCATCGTGACGTTCCATCACCCGGTGTTCTCACCCGTGATCGAACGCGACAATGACACGCTGCGAAACGCGTGGAAGCCGCTACTCGATGAGTTCAAGGTGGACCTGGTGCTCAGCGGGCACGATCACACCTATGCGCGCACCGGTGATCTGGGCGATCGACCGCCCTTAAAAAACGTGCCCGACGGCTACCAGCAAGCCTACGACCCGTCGATCGGGACGGTGTATGTGGTGTCGGTAAGCGGGCCAAAGATGTACCCGATTGAAGAAAATCGCTTCGCTAAACGTATCGCCGAGCGCACCCAGCTTTATCAAGTCATAGATGTGAACGATGCCGAGATTCGGTTCCGGGCGTTTACCGCCACCGGTGAGCTTTATGATGCGTTTACGATCGAGAAGCGCGCGGGTCAGCCGAATCGGTTGAGAGAGGTGTTGCCTGATGAGCGGCGGGCGGCGAAATAGGTACGAGCAGTTCCCGGTAGCACCTTTGGCGATACTTCTGCGTTACGTGGTCGGGAGTCAATAGCGGGTGATGTTCGCTTTTCGCCTTAATCGAAGGCGTAAGACTCAAGCGTTTCCATAGGGATTTGTTCCAATGCTCGACGGTGGGTGGCCTTGAGGCATACCTGCGGTGCCACGCCGTGTTGCTCCGCCTCAGCCCAGCGGCTGGCGCAGAGACACCAGCGATCGCCGGGCTTCAAACCCGGAAACCCAAATTCAGGACGCGGCGTAATCAGGTCGTTTCCCCGCATGCGGGAGAACTCGAGGAATGCCGTGGTAAGTACGGCGCACACCGTATGAGAACCTCTATCCTCCTTACTTGAGTTGCAGCAGCCGTCGCGGAAAAAGCCAGTGACCGGATCTGTTCCGCATATTTCCAGCGGCTGGCCAAAAACGTTTAGTGATTCGTCCATGGCGCCGATAATGCACTCACCTTAGCCGCGCACGTGCGTTTTCTCTGGCATTGAGCTTTGGCCGGCCAAATATGGCCTGCGCACAACGCTCTTTGCTGTTGACGAAGACGCATGAAAACGCGAGCTAGTGATCACCGATCAACTCCCCGGTAATCACATCAAAGCGCCACCCGCCAGTACCTTGCGACCGCAAACCGAGCACACCGTCAGACTCAATATTGACTGTGTTATTGCCGCCGAAGGGGTTCACGGGGACACCATCTTGTAGATAAGGTCCGTAAGGAAAAGCCCTTGGATCGCGCATCGAGCATACCCGACCATTGTGATTGTTGAAGTTGGTCAGCTGCGAGACAAACGCCAACTCCGTATACCGTACCGTATCAACGGTCGCTCCACCGCTCGGGCAATTCGAAGTTTTTGTGTGTCGGGCACCTGGATAATGGCCGCGGTGTTGTTGACGGTATCTCTCAACAGCTGCGGATAATATTGAGCGATTACTTTCGAACGTGGCTGACTGAGCTTCTTCCGAAGCGTTTCGCAACTGCGTGGTAACGATGGCAACGAGAACGGACAGAATCACTAGCACAATTAGTAGCTCGATAAGCGTGAGTCCGCTGAGATTCCTTTTCATACTGACTCCTTGTGAGGCTGCTGGTTAAGCATGCCTACTCAGCGCGTCTGTAGCGCAGTTCACTTTCAAACGCCACACAAGGCCTGCAGCTCCTCAACCAACTGCTCCCGCTCCGCCGCCGTCTCACGCGTTTTGCTGAGCACATGCGTCAGATGCGGCTGCCGATCAAGCCAGAATCCACCGGTGGTCTCCGCGGCTTTTTTGGCTGCGGCGAGCCACACAATCGTATCCGCACCTTCCTCTGACGTGCGCAGAATGGCCTTGGTCTTCTTGTAAAAATCTGGCAAGGATGAACGAACCCCAGGCGTATCCGCCCAACCCGGGTGCATGGCGTGCACCACCACGTTGTCATCGGCGAGTTCCTCAGCCCATCGTTCGGTCAGGATGACCTGCCCGCGCTTCGCCATCGCGTACGCGGCGGCGCCGCGGTATTCGCCCCGCTCGCTGCCCAGATCGTTTACGCGAATACGCTGTGTATACATGCCGCCTGAGGACACGTTGATCACGCGTGACGGCGCCGACTCGATCAGCTTGGGCCGCAGAAGCGTGGTCAGCAGATAGGGCGACATCAGGTTGATGGCCAGACTACGCTCGTGTCCTTCGGCGGTCTCCGCGCGCTCGCCGAACAACGCACCAGCATTGTTGATCAGCACGTGGATCGGTTCCGGCCGCGCTGTAAGGCGCTTCGCCAGCTCACGCACCTCCGCCATCAACGCGAGGTCGGCGCATTCTGTTTCGGGCCGGTCGACGGACTGATCCCGCGCAATCTCATCGGCCGTCGCATCCAGCTTGACTTGGTCACGACCCACAAGCAGCAGATCGGCACCGAGCGCAGCGAGCGCGTGGGCGCTGGCCAGTCCGAGACCGGACGTGGCGCCGGTGAGGACCACACGACGGCCCTCCAGCCGCTCGCGAATCGGCGCCGAGAACCACTGCCGCACGACGTAACCCGGGCGCGAGAACGTCAACATACCCGGAATAACGGTGCGATCGAGCAGTTGGTTGATCAGACCAACGCGCGGTTGAGAGGGGTGCGTCATGTTGTCTCCATCAGAACGGCGGTGTGTGCGCGCAGAATTACACGCCGCGCCTAACCGGCGTGTATCAAATCGCGTATCGAAAATTACTGTGGGTCCAGCGACTCTACGGGTTTGGCAATCGTAATCAGCCCGTCGCCGGCTCTCACCGGCGGACCCGCCAGACCGTACAGCGCAAAGCCGTCCATCGGCGACCGCACGGTCTCAACTTCAACGCCGTGCAAATCGTGTAGCGTTCCCAGAACGTCGCCGGTCTTGATGAACTCATTGGCAGTGATCGACGGTGTCCACGTTCCGGTGGTGCTTGCCTTCACCGATGACGTGCCGTCGAACAGCCGCGGTTTACCTGGCGTAACATCACCTTCGAGCATCTCAAGCACGATCATGGCGTTGGTCAGGCCCTGCACAATCGCGGCCACGTGGGCCGGGTCTCGGGATCCGTTCTGGCCGATCTCAACCAGCACCGTCGGCAGACCCTGAGCGACCGCCTGGCGGTTCAGTGAGCGACGGGTATTGACCTGCTCAACGGTACGCATGGAATAGCGCACCACATTAGGAAATCCGAACCCGGTCGCGACGCGCAGTGCCAGTGGATAGTCGCTGGCCAGCGGGCCGCCGTACACACCAACAAAGGCGGCCAGCCACTCGGCGCCATCGCCGCTGTGTACATCAAAGACGAAGTCGGCCTGCGCGATCAGTTCGCTCGACAGCACGTAGGCAATGCGCTCGGTCTGCGTGCCGTCCGAGCGCCCTGGAAACGACCGGTTCAAATTCTTGCGATCGTGTGGGTTTACGTAAGGGGACCGCGCTTCAAACGCGGGCAGATGAGCGTTGTGGACAATCACGAGCGTTCCAGCCAGCTTCGACGGGTTGACGGTTTGAACCAGCGCGTGCGACGCCAGAATCGGTGCAAACTCGTAGCCGTGCACGCCGGCCACGACCAGCAGTGTGGGTCCGCTGCGAACACCGGCGATCGCGGTCACCGGGATGCGTGTCGCGGGATCAGCCGGACCGGCGGGTACATCGAGCATGATTCTGTGAATCTTGCCTGCCTCTATCTCTGTGCCCCCGATGGACAGGGCGTGGCTGTGGCTTACAACCACACAGAAAAGCGCGAATCCTATCCATATCACGATGTTGCGCATGCTGACTCCTTATTTGACCGGGTGGCTTCTGCTGCGAGGCCCCAGACCGTTCACCCGTGGGCGGCTTGCTATGGCGTAAATCTGCGGTGAATCCAAGATTCGGTAAACGCGACGCCGGCGTGTATTCTACGCCGCTTTCGGCCACCTCAGACGGCCCAGACAAGAGGGAACTATAAAATGAAAAAGATACTAATTGGGGCGGTGGTGCTCGCCGCGCTTCTGTTTGGGGTCGGGCCATTTGCGGTCGGCGTGTTGAGTGAGAAGCAAATAAAGGCGTCGCTGAAGGAAGCGCGGGGCGCTGACGTCGGGGTGATTGCTGAACTGCGAGACCACAACCGAGGATTTCTCACCAGCACAGGCACGATACTTGTGGCTTATACGCAAGAGCAGGCTGAGGCGTTCGTTGCCAGCGTGGATACGGACGCGGAGCAGCCGATGTCACCGGAGTTCCGTGCTGAGTTCGTGGGATACATGACCGAGGGGCTGCCATTGCGCTACACAATGACGCACGGCCCGGTGCTTTTTGATCGCGGGTTCGGTTTCGGCGCAAACGACGCTCGCGTCACGGTCGGAGACGTGGACTGGGCGAGTGAAGCCAAGGAATTTCTGGAGGTTGATGAGCTATTCCTTGTGGAAGGTCGCACCGGCTTCACCGGAAACGGGTCATTTGATTTCAGCATGCCCGCCTTCGACATAGAGGACGAGGATAGCTCTGGCACGATGATGTCGGCCGGCGTGACCGGTTCGGGTACCTGGCATCAGGGCAAACGACTGCTCAATGCAGAATTTACGGCGCCGAAGTTCGCCTTCAAGGATCCCGAAGCGAATCTCGCAGTCGACAACGCGGTTTTCAATGTTTCCAGTACGCTTCCGGTGAATGGTGTGAGCCTGGGTACGACGTCCATGCACTTTGGCACGATCGCCATGACGTTCGACGAAGGCGATGATGTGATCATGGACGGTTTTCGTATGGACGCCGAGGTTAGCGAGAAAGACGGCGGAAAGCTGCTCGATATGGTTACAACACTGGCCATGCCGAATGCCACGTTCGGCGAGGACAAGGTGTCTGATTTCAAGATCGTTATGCAAATGAACGACATCGACAAGGACGCGGCAAATCGCTTTCAGGAATGGGCGAATAATGTGTCCGAAGATGACTTCAACGAACAGGAGATGAACGAGCTCCTCCACAATGTGCTGTCCAAAGGAATGTTTGTTGCCATTCCCGAAATGAACATCACTGTCAACGGCGACTCGATGAGCATGACATCCGGCGTCCGCACCGACGCTGCGAAAGTTCCTGACCTCGATGGGTTTTTCCTGATGGATATCCCGATGTGGATGGAGATTCTGTCGGGAGATCTGAATTTCTCGGCGGATGAATCGCTGGCGCTGAATATGGCCACCGCAACACTGGTCTCACAGTTGGTCGAGCAGATTCCGCCGGAGCAGGAGATGGACCCGGCTGAACTCGGCGCGTTGGCCGAACAACAGGCTCCGATGTTCCTCGACACACTGGTTCAGCAAGGCATGATCGTACGCACGGACTCAGGCTATGAGGGAACGTATGGCTATGAGAACGGGATCATCAAGCTCAACGATATCGAAGCACCCGCCGAGATGTTCTTCGGCCCATGATCCTGTGAGCGCGTGCGGTCAGAACGCCTCGAGTTCGCGCACGCGCTCCCAATTCTCGCCGCCGTCGGTCGATTCATAAAACTCGCCGCTCGTGCCGTTGCACGAGATCAGTAAATGCTCGGTGAACTCACCGACAAGATTGGTGCAATAGGGTTTGGGCGGTGCAAAACCCGTATCAGTCCAGAACTGTCCACCGTTCTTGGTCACGTAGAGCCGGGGCTCCCCGTACTCTTCCGGCAGACCGCCGCGCGACCGCGGAAATGCGGCAAACGTGTAACCGACATCGTCGCGGTCAAACCATGGCACCGAAAGCAGCGTGAAAGCAACGTTGCGGGACGGACGCGCGGGTCGCGCGTTGCCGCAGTACCGTTCCTCGGTGATGGCTCTGTTGCACACCCGCACTTCAAACTTGATTTCCTGCCAACCTTCGTCGGGGTCATAGCGATTCCATTTCGGTGCGCTGGACAGGCCAAGGAAGCTCTTGCGCTGGATGCCGAGCCGCGCGCTGCCACCGTCAAACACGGAGAAGCGATCTTTCTCGTTTTTGTATCGTGTCATCCGGTGAGTGGCCGGGTCGTAGGCATACGCGCGCCACTTGGGCGTCGCCGTGTCATAGCGCACATCCCGGTACGCGACCCGGACGTACGGTTCACCGGCAAAATCGTACAGTCCGGATGCCACAATCAGTGGCATGGCCGGACCGGTGTTTTTACTCTCGCCCACCAACGTTTCCTCACGCCACCCCGTTAGTGGGCTGAACCGGTTGAGTTCGTTCCAGCTCTGGTCGTCTTCCAGACGCAACAGCGATAGCACCGCGCCCCGGCGCGCAAGTGCCAGTAGCCGACCATCGGCATCGTACTTGAGCTGATCAACATGCTGCCCGGCGGGCAACGAACGATCTTCCCACTGGCCACCCGCTGCTCTTGTATAAAGCGCGCCTTCGGCGCCACCCACGGCCCGGTCGCCCGCCGCATTCTGCGCAGCCGCAAACAAGTGCCCGTTGGTGTCCACCGCATCGAGCACAAACTGTCCGTCATTCTGGCGCTCAAGCGTGACGCCGAGCGGACCGGTGAACAGCACGCCGCCGTCCGGGAAACGATGGCCCTCGGTAAAGACATTGGGGTTTTGTACGGCAGAGAGATAAGCGTCCTGTCGCTCTTGCTCCAGCCCATCGTCGTTCCAGGTGAGCGTATTTTCCGGTGCAAAAGACACAAACGGAAAGTACGTGGTCATGGTGTCGCCATTGCCGCTTCCGTCAATGCGAAACAGCACGTCGTCGTAGCCTTCGCCTTCAATCTGGCGGTAATAAACAATCGAGCCGAGGTCGGTCACCTTGCCGCGCTCGACGTCAAATGTGCCAAACGTGACGTCAGCGCCGACAAAACGACTGTAGGCAACCTCGCCAAAAACGTGGAACGCACGAACGCTGCGCAGGGCGTAACGACCAGGTGGCAACGTGGTCGAGAATATCGTGGCCTGATCATCCAGTCTGTCGATCGCGAGCAGCCGAAACGGTTTGGTATCTTCGGTTGCGTTGATGTCTTCGGGCGTGACCGTCAGCTGATTGATCGGCAGCGGATAACTCGTGGCGTTGATGACCTTGGCGACCAGCACGCCGGCACCTGCGGGGACCACGGTGTCCGCCGTCAATGTGGGGCGGACATTCACCTCGCTTGGGTAGCACCCGGCGAGAAGAAGCGCGAGCCCGATGAGCATCGCGCGAGAATGTCTCTTATTGACCGCTGCAAACACGTTTTTCACGTTGCACTATCCCGTTGCTGGTTCCTGCTGGCACTCTATACTAATGCGCATCAACCCGCCCCGTGGAGAGCAGCTGAATGACCGGACTTGAACGTCGCCAGATTAAAGGCGCGGCTTGCGTGCTGATGACGTTCCTGTGGTTGATGCCGATTGCCGCGTGGGCGGACGATTCCGAGGTGGCGATCTTCTCACCCGGTCAGGCCATTGAACTTGACGGCGATGAGGGCCTTGCCTTGTTTGAACTTGTGATCGATGGCACCGCGCCCAGTATGAACGTGGCACGGCTGTCCCATCGGAAATCGACGCCGCCCCCGCATGATGAACCCGTGTCGCGTAAGCGATCCAGCGTCGTGCGTCTGGATCAGGCGCCGACGGAATGGGTGGTTTTGCGGCTTCGAGAAGGCTGGTACCAGATCACCGAAGTCGATGCGCCGTTTTTTGAACTACCGTATCGACTCGATACGTCGGATGATCCGCTCTGGCGATTCTGTGTTGTGCCGGGCAAGACGGCCTATGCCGGACGCTTGTTCATCGCCAAGGAGCGCCGCACGGATTTTGTTGAAGTAACCCTTGAATCTCGTATCGCCTTTCAGTTTGAGACACTGCAGGCACACAGGGATGACTGGTTTGGTGATGCGAACCTGATTTACGGGCGCGCAATTCCTGATCCCTACGTCGACACATTGCTGGAGAATTGGCGTTGATCCGTACACTGGCTTTGGTCGCCCTGTGGACGGCGTCTGTTGGCGCGAATGCGTTCACGGCGGACGAGTTTTTTACGCATCCGGATGTCAGTGCGGCCGTCTTGAGCCCCGACGGTCGACAGGTCGCGGTCATCGCAGATGTGGAGAACGAACCGGCGATCGATGTGATCGATACGGCGACCGGTGCGCGACGCCGCCTCGCCGATCAGATCACGTTAGGTGCGAGCGAGGCGTCGCCTTTGTCGCTGGTGTGGATCGACAATGAGACGGTCGCGGTCACGCTGGTCGAGTTACGCGCGGGGGTCGAGAATCTCCTCGATACCAAGGGCACGCGCCGTCTGGTCATGCTGACAGAGGGCACCAATGAGGCATCCACCCGTGTGGCGAGCGTCCGCACCAGCGGGCGCATGGTGGGCGCGCTCCCGGAATCACCAGATGAGTTTCTCTACGCCCGCAGCGGGCGCGTGTCGCGGGTCTACCGCGTGCGCGCGTCCAAGCTCAACGACGACGCGCTCCCGCGTACCAAGCTGACCCGCATTGACGGCGGTCAGTTTGTTGCAAGCAACGCGGTGGCGTCCGTGGACGGTTTCGCGCTGCACTGGTTCGAGGGGGAGGGCGGTCAGCCTCACAGTGTTCTGCATTTAGGAGAGTCCGGCGCGCTGTTGTCGGTGTTCCGTGACGACGGCAAAACGGACAAATTGTATGAATGGTCTGCAGACACGATGGACGAGTCGGCTGACGATCCGGTGTTTTTCCCGCTCGCGCGCACCCGCACGGAGGACACGTATTTTGCAGTGGATCTGAGCGACGAGGAGCGGCGCACGATTTTTCGTGTCAATTACCGCACGGAAGAGGTCGACGAGATCTATCGCGCGGGTGAGTACCCGATTTTCGGCGTGACCCTGGCGCCCGGAGCCAGTGACGCGATCGGTGTCCAGGAGCTTCGCGATGGACAGGTCACCACCGTCTACATCGACGAGCAGGGCGTGCGCTATCAGGACGAGGCGGATCGTGATGGTACACAGCAACGAATCCGTATCGACCGGTCGCCGGACGGTCAGCACGAGCTGTTCTATCTGGAGGACCACAACGCGCCAGGGCGCTTTGAAGTGGTGCATAACCGGCAGTCGCGCCTTGTGGGCAGCGAGCACCCCAATCTCAATGCGCGGCTAACCAGCCGGCTGGAGACGGCCACGGTGGACGTGGACGGACTCACTGTCCCTTACCTGCTCACCCTGCCGGGCCGCGAGCATCCGCAGCCGTGGCCACTTGTGGTGATACCGCACGGCGGCCCGGTGGATGTGTACGACGACGCTGGATTCGAGCCGACGGTCCAGTTTTTCGCGGCCAACGGCTACGCCGTGTTGCGCGTCAACTTCCGCGGCTCCGGCGGCTTTGGCGACACGTACCGTGACGCAGGCAAGCGCGAATACGGGGCGGGCATGTTGCGCGACATTAACGCGGCCGTTGCGGCTGTGGCCGCCAGACCCGATATAAACGCGGATCGTATTGTGGTGGCAGGCTTCAGCTATGGAGGCTATGCCGCGTCCATGCTCGGTATTCGCCACCCGGAGACCTATCGTGCCGCGGTGACGCTGATGGGCGTCAGCGATCTGGGTTTATTCGTTGCGCAATCCGACTGGCCGGAGCGCGCCCGCGAGTGGGGTGAGGACTACATCGGAGATCCGTGGACGGACGCGGCGTCATTGGCGGAACAGTCGCCTGACATGTTGCTCGATCAGCTACGCGTACCGCTCATGATTGTTCATGGCGGAAAGGATGAAGTCGTTGATATTGAGCACGCCTACCGACTTAAAGTACGGCTTGATCAATTGGGCAAGGACTACGAATGGCAGATTTACCCAGAGACCGGTCACAACCTCGGTGATCTGGAAGACCGACGAGATCTGCATCGCCGTGTGCTGGCGTTCCTAGACCGCTACGCGCGCCTGTGATCGCGCGTCGCGCTACCAGGTTCGCTCAAAAATAATGCCGATGATCGGAAACGCGCCGTCGTCCTCTTCAACGTTGCGTCCGTCGATGGCACTGAACTCGGCCGGCTGAGCGCCCGGGCCGCCGTACACATTGATCACGTCAATAAACCCGATGAAGTTCACGGGCCCGAGCGAACGACGATAGTCCACCCGAACATTGAGCGAGTGGTAGTTGCCGAGCTCCAGCGCATTTCGACGGGTCAGCTCCTTGGACGCGCGTACAAGCTGACCGGGTCCCAGCACATCGTTGTTGATGATGAAGTCGTCTGTGGGCCGTCCGGTGGCGAACTTCCAGCGCGCGCCCAGCTGCCAGCGCTGGCTGATCTCCCACGACCCCCCGACTGAGAAAAAGTGGGCGCGGCTGAAATCAGCCGTGTAATCACCCATGCCGTCGTTGTCATTCAGTTGCGTGTCGTTATACGAGTAGGTGGCGTTGCCAAACCAGCCATTCGAGAACGATCTCGACAACACCATGTCCACGCCGTATGCGCGGCCGTCGCCGTCGTTGCTCAGACGGCTGTCCGTACGGCCGGCGTCGACCAGCAGGTTGTCGAGGCGCTGGTAGTACGGTTCTACCAGCAGCGACCAGTCCGAACCAAAGCGACGGGTGACCGCAACGGCGGCGTGCAGGGTTTGCTCCGACTCGATGTTCGCGTTGTCGTTGCTGGCGCCGCGTTGCAAAAAGCGCGGTGACTGGTAAAACAGCCCGGTCGTAAGCGACACGCGCCAGTCCTCTGACGGCAGAAGGTTGACGGCCAGTCGCGGTGAGACCAGCGTTTCATCAGAGAAGCCGTCGCCATCGACACGCAGTCCCGCCCGGATATTGAAGCGGTCCTGTTCAAACAACTGTTCACCGAACAGTGCCCACGATGTGGCGGAGTCGTCAAAACGGGCGTTCACATCAGCCGGTTGCAGCACGATGAAGTCCTGGCCCGGCGGGCGGGGGTCGTCGGTGTTGTACACAAAGCGGGTCCAAGGCTCGCGCAATGTGGTCTCGAAATCGGCGTCCACTTGCACCACCCGGAACCCACCGTTGAACTCACCAAGGCGATTCGGCTGTCGATAGTCGCTGCGCCAGCCGATTTCCCGTTCGTTCTCACTGACCCGAATGAGGTTCTCGCGTACGGGGATGGCGCTCGGGGGACTGCCTGCTGGTACGGCGTCCGGAATCGCCTCGCCCTGCCGGCTGTCCTTGTCGCTCTGTCGGGCGTACACACGGTTGGTCCATTCGGCGCTGTCCCCCACCAGTCGCCGCCAGGTCACGCCAAACAACCCGAGATCCTGCTCGGCGCCGCCAATGCCCGTGTCGATGGCGTCCTCCGCGGCCAGCACGTTTTCGACGTCGCGCTCCACGTCCTCGGGCGCCAGCACCAGCAGGGATTCAATGGTGTCACGATCGCCAAGCTCGGTGCGTGTTTTCAGAATAATGTCGGTCAGGCGTGGCGTGCCAATGTCGTTCTCACCCACAAGATCGAACACGTTTTCGAAATTGAAGCGACGGGCTGTGGCGTAAACCGTGGTGTTGTCGTCGAACCCGCTTGGTCCGTCATAGGTCAGTTCGATGCCCGCGATGTCCACTCGCGCCGTGAAGCTGGGGGACGGGCTGCCGCCGGCGACGTCGAGTTGTAAGAGTGACCCGCTGCGCCCGCCGAACGCGGCGCTCCACCCTCCGGGCGAAAACTCCGCGCCGGCAATCGAGTTCGGTGCGAAGATCGAAAAGCGACCACCGCCGCCAACGTCTTCTTCTTCGCCCAGCGTCGCGTCGAAGTGCACCACCTTGTCCAGCGGAAAACCGTCGACAAAAATCAGATTGTCCCGTGGCCCGCGACCGCGCACGGAGAAATTGGCGAAATCGCCGGTGGCGGTCAGACCAGGCAGACCATCCAATGCGCGCATCACATCGCTGCCCGCCCCTACCGCACTGCGCAACTCCTCTCGATTCAGATACGTGGCGCTGGCACTACCGAAGGGGTCGGCGACCACCGCCCGACCGGTGACCAGCACTTCCTCCACGTTGCGCGCCAGTGGCGTGAGTTCCACCGCGAGCCTCTGCACCTTGCGAGCGATGATTCGCAGGCTGGGTTCTTCGACGGTCTGGTAACCATCCGCCGATACCGTTACCGCGTACAAGCCCGGCGACAACGATCTGACGGTGTTGCCCTGTGCCGGAGTCGTGCGTCCGTCCCGCGCCGTCAGGGTCACGACGGGCGCGGCAATAGCGCGCCCGCTGCGCGCGTCGACCACATCGATGGTCAGACCGCCGGTGTCGGCCTGGCCGAAAGCGGTAGCGGCGCCAACAGTGAGCGAGAACGTCAGTAAAAAGCGGCCGGTAAAGCGTGACGCGAAAGAACGAAAGCGATGGTGGTGCATGGGGGTATCCTCAAGGGTCGCGCGCAGCATGCCGCGCCACGTACCGGCCCGGATCGCTGGTCGGTATCAGCGTGTATCGGTTTGTCGGTATCATGGTGGCGCTATGTCTGCTCCCGAATTTACGCACCGGATCGCCGGGCAATCGGATATCCCTGCCATCATGGCGCTCATGTCGGCGTCTATCGACGGCAACATGAGTGCGTTCCTCACGCCCGCCGAGATCGTGGCTGCCCGCGAAACGATGGGCGTCGACCAAACGCTGATCGACGACGGCACCTATTTCATTATTGAAGCGGCCACCCCTGACGGCCCTGTGATGGTCGGCTGTGGTGGCTGGGGAAAGCGCAGAACGTTGTACGGCGGCAATCACACCGTCGGCCGCGACGACAGCTTCAGCGACCCGAGCACCGAGCCCGCCCGCATCCGCGCCATGTATACGCACCCGGACTGGACGCGCCGGGGGATCGGACGGTTATTGATCGAGTTGGGCGAGAAGGCCGCACGGAACGCCGGCTTTTCGACCATCGATCTGGGCGCCACGATTCCGGGCGAGGCGTTTTACCTGTCGTGCGGATACCGCGAACTTGAGCGCCACGCCACGACGGCAGCTAACGGCAGCGACAGCGTCATCATTCACATGCGCAAGGCTCTTTAAATCATGACAACAGGCTGGCTTGTTCTTGCCACAACCGATGAAACCGGGCGCGCGTGCGCCGACACGCTGGGCAGCCGTGCGCCGCTTGAGGTCAGCGCACCCGATGGTCTGTCGCTTCACGAGGCCCTTTGCGCACTGCAACGTCAGAGCGTGCAATCGGTGTTCGTGGTGGTCGATGACGCGGCGCGGCTCAGCGAAATCGCTCTGGATCGGTTGTCCGGTGCGCTCGATTCCACCGGTGCGACGCTGGTCTACAGCGACTACCACGAGATGGACGAGCAGGGCGCGCGCCGATTGCGGCCGTTGATCGGTTACCAACTTGGCAGCGTGCGCGACAACTTCAATTTCGGTGCACTCGCGATCATTAACCTTGAGGCGGCTCTAACGGCAGACGACGAGGCGCTGCGCGACCCATTGCCCGCGGTGGCGTGGTACGCGCTTCGACTGCATCTTTCCAGGTGCGGGCAGATCGTCCATTTGCCTGAGCCGTGCTACACGCGATCTGCTCAGGACCACGTTCGCACGGGTGTCAAAGTGTTCGATTACCTGCGTGCTGAGGCGCAAACCCTGCAGCGCCGGTTTGAAGAGGTGTGTACGGGCCATCTGCGGGCGATCGATGCGTGGGCGCCACCGCCGGACGCCGGGCCTGCGCCGATCGAGCACGACTTCCCGGTCAGGGCGAGCGTGATCATTCCGGTGCGTGATCGCGTCAACACAGTGATCGACGCCGCCAAGAGCGCGCTGGGTCAGACCACCACATTCGATATGAACGTCATCGTCGTGGACAACCACTCCACAGACGGCACGACCGACGCTCTCACACAGCTTTCGAAGGACGATGCCCGGCTCATACACGTCGTGCCAACACGACATGACCTTGGCATCGGGGGCTGCTGGGATCACGCGATCCGCCACGCGCAGTGCGGGCTTTATGCCGTACAGCTCGATAGCGATGATCTGTACTCAGGTGACGACGTGGTTCAACGCATCGTCGATCAGCTGCAACAAAATGACCTGGCCTTTCTGGTGGGCTCCTACACCACGGTCGATTTTGATCTTGAGCCGTTGCCGCCGGGCCTGATCGACCACCGCGAATGGACCGATGAGAACGGCCATAACAACGCATTGCGCATCGCTGGCCTGGGAGCGCCACGCGCGTTTCATGTGCCTACCTTGCGGCGCATCGGTTTTCCGAATGTCAGCTTCGGCGAGGACTACGCGCTTGCGCTGACGCTCTCGCGCCAATATCGCACCGGTCGTATCTACGATTCGCTGTACTGGTGTCGGCGGTGGTCGGGAAATACCGACAGCGATCTTTCCGTCGAGCAGGCCAATCGCAACGACCGATATAAGGACCGGCTCCGCACGCTCGAGATTCTGGCGAGGCGGGCAGCAAATTGAATCCCGACCGTCTGCTCGCCGAAGTGCGCGCGCCGGCGTATCTGTCCGACGCCATCGACGAGCTACTGATTCAGCAGCGCGCCACATGGCCCATGCTGGTAGAGGGCGAACGCGCGCTGGCATCGTCGCCGGCGCGTCGTCTTGGTGAGGAGGCGGACGGCATTGTGCTGCAGGCCAATCTGCGTCGACGTGCGTCGACCTTCGCTAAGACTGACGCCGCGTCCATTGAGGCGCGGCCCTGTTTTCTGTGCGAAGCCAACCTGCCGGATGAAGAACGCGGCGTAGGATTTGGTGATCTGGTGGCGATGGCCAATCCGTTCCCGGCCGTGCCCGATCATCTGACGCTGGCCGACCGGCAACACGTGCCACAGTTATTGCTCGGGCGGGTTCATTCTCTGCATATTGTCGCGCAGGCATTGGGGCCTGAGTGGTTTGTGCTCTACAACGGGTCGGCGTGCGGCGCCTCGGCGCCGGATCATTTTCATCTTCAGGCCGGGCGACGCGACGCGCTGCCGGTGTTCTCGACAATGCCGTCGGACGTGCGATCCGGTGTGTCCGTTGTCACGTTCGGTTCACGCTGCGGCCTCCTGGTGCGGGCGGATACCGACGCCGAGGTGACGATCGCCGTGGAGGCCATACTCACCGCGCTCGGGCACGGGCGTGAACCCATGGTCAATATCATTGGTACCGCGGGACCGGACGGTTTCCATACGCTGATCTTCCCGCGCCGCCGCCACCGTTCGGAGGCGTTTGGCGAACCGGATGCGCTTGCGATCAGTCCGGCGGCGCTCGAAATGGGTGGCCTTGTGATCATCGGGGACGGCGAGCAGTTTGAAGGGGTTACGCTGCCTCAGATCGAGGCGCTTTATGCGGAGGTCTGCGTGTCACCTCAAGATGTGCGCGGGTGGGGGCTTTGACGCTACCGACCCGCGAGCCGCTTCTGAACGTGGCACTTCTTGAGCAGCAAGCCAGCGTCACACTGACCCTGCCGGACGGGTTTACGGATCACACGGGGGCGGCGCTGTCTGCCGGAGAGTGGCAGTTCGAGCGGGACGGCGAGCAGGTGGCGTGTCGCGGCACATCAACACTGCGCGTGCCGGCGCTGGAGGGACAGCCTGCGCGCAGTGGCCAGTCGTTCTCGTTGTCCTCGCGTGTGGGCGCCGCGTTTCACTGGTCGGAAGCCGAGACCCTGTCTTTCGAAGGCGCGGTTCGGATCGAGCCGGACGCGACCGGCCTGCGCGTCATTAACCGCGTGCCTTTGGAGACCTATCTGGCTGCGGTCGTGTCTTCGGAAATGTCGGCGACGTGTCCGCCTGCGTTAATCCGCGCGCACAGCGTGATCGCTCGCAGCTGGCTTCTCGCGCAACGGCGTCTGCAGGGAAAATCAGCCGCACCGTGGCAAAGCAATGCGGAGGGCTTGCGCTGGTACGACACATCGGCTCATGCGGACTTTGATGTGTGCGCCGAGGATCACTGCCAGCGCTACCACGGCACCACGCGCATCGGGTCATCGACGGTGCGCGATGCCGTGTCGGCCACCGCTGGCGAGATCCTTACCTTTGGGGACGCGGTTTGCGATACGCGCTACGGAAAATGCTGCGGCGGTATCGTCGAGGATGCGCGAGTGGCGTGGAGCGATGAACCGGTGCCCTATCTCGTGCCGTTGGTCGATGCGCCCGTCGGGCATACCGAGCCGAGCGATGTATCTTCAGAATCGGCTTTCCGCCGTTTTCTCGATCAGCCCTCTTCGGCGTTCTGTGCGTGTGAAGATGACAGCGTGCTCGACACCATATTGCCGGAACGTGATCGACGCACCACGCCGGATTTTTTCCGCTGGGTGGAGCGTATTGACCACGTGGAATTGAGGTCACGGGTGACGGACCGTCTGGGCCGGGATCTCGGCCGCATCATCGCCTTGAAGCCCGGTGCGCGCGGCCGGTCCGGTCGACTGTGGACGCTCACGATTGTGGGCGAAAAAGACAGCGCGACCGTGGGCAAGGAACTGGAGATCCGTCGTGTGCTGAGCCGTTCTCACCTCAAGAGTTCAGCGTTTACAGTGGACATTGAGGGCGCGGAAGCAAAACCGGATGCCTTTGTTCTGCGCGGCGCGGGATGGGGCCACGGCGCGGGGCTGTGTCAGATCGGCGCGGCCGTTATGGCGACGCGGGGATACACCTACAAGGATATCCTCGCGCACTATTATCCGGGCACCGAATTGACGCGCGTGTACGAATAGCGGTTATCACTGTCTATCTTGACACCTCTTTGTGGGCCAGTTCGTCGCCCGATTCCTTTTTCGTTGACTCTGAACGCGTCATCGTTGATGCCGGGAATACCCCGTAAGGACAGGGGCTTAGCGCCCTGTAACCTGAATTGACAATTGGCGCGTTGGCCGTCTTGAGACGCCGATCACTTTTTTGATTCGCGCTCCCGATCAAACTCGGCGTTATGTCCACTCATGCGTCCGCGCATCGAGTTTCCATCCACATCAGGATCACGTCGATGAAATCAGGTTATCAACACGCGGCTGCCTTCATGTTTTCGCTTCTGCTTATGCTAGTGGGCGGCAACACTGCGCTGGCGCAGTACGCTGTCCATTCTGATGCCGTACCGCATACGTACGATGCCAAGGGTCAGACGGCGCTGCTCGATGCGTTCGCGCAATCGGCACGACACCTCGACAGCATGTATACCGATGCGGACACGTTGTCCTTTGACGGGGCACTCACCTGCACCAGCGACAGCTCAAGCAGTGTGGCCGTCGGCTTTGTGCGCATTGAGAGCCACATGCAGACGGACGTGGCGGGTCTGGTGGTCGGGGCGCCGCGCAACGGCTTTTGTGCGGTGTACCTCGCTTTCGCCGATTCGGACGGTTCTGTTCGAACGCAACGGGGTGGCTCGGTTCTGGTTCAGGCGGACGTCCCGTTCAAGATCCACGTTGGCTACAGCGCGCAGACTCGAGAGCTGAGCGGTTTTGTCGATGGGCAAGGTCTGGCGTCGCTGTATGTCCTGCTGGAAGACCGGTTTACGGTGAACGCTGTGGGTTCGGGTGTGCCGACCTGGCTGTCCGAGGCGTCGACTTGGGATGGTGGAATGGGCACTGCAGAGCACGTGTCGCTCGTGGCCGATTTCTCGGCATCAGCCAACACGATCCCCATCCGCATCATGTCGAACACAGCCCCTCAGAATCAGTCGACGACGGCGTTGCCGGTTGTGGGTGCCGTTAGTGATGTCGTCAGCCCCTTGCAAACGGATCCGAGTGGGGATGCACGACAACGCAACCGCGCGCGACCGAATGCACGCAGCCTGACGACCGACACCGACGGTGACAGTGTCCTCGATGGCGCCGATCTGGATGACGACAACGACGGGTTGCTCGATGCGCGAGAGATTTTCGCTGGTCGCCTGACGTACGGCGATCTGGCTCAGGGCGATGACATCACCGGCGTGGCGTATCAAGAAGATGAACACGTCTCTGTCAGGTTCTCGGATCTCACGTTTAGCGGCGCGGCGACGGATCTGCGTACCGGTGGGGGCCTGAATGTGCCGGATGTGGGCGTGTTTGATTTCGAGAGCATCCTGACACCAGCGGTGTTTTTCTGGCAGGCCGATGGGTCCGATACCGCCAACAACTTTGTCGAATACACGATCACGCTGGATGGGCGGGACGGGCAGCCGACGCCTGGTGAACACCCCGTACTTCGGATTGTGGACCTCGACGATCTTGAGGCCGTGATCGTATCCGCCTCGCTCGGCGGATCCGCGGTGACGGCCACGCCGGTGTTCCTTGGTCCTGACATGGTCGTAACGGGTCCGGGCGCGGTTGAAACGACGGCAGGTCCTATCCCGGCGCAGGACTCGGCGACGTTCGCGACGTTCGAATTCGGCGGATCGGTCGATACGATCACCGTGCGATTTACCTCATCGGAGGACGATGGCGGACTCGGGCTTGGGCATGGGATCTTGCATGTTCTGAGTTTCGAGGCGGGCGACGCGGACCGCGACGGACTTCTGAACAGCCGCGATCTGGACGCCGACAACGACGGTGTCAGCGATCTGGTCGAGAGCGGTGCGGACGCCGCTTCACTGGACCCGGATCAGAACGGTGTTATCGATGGCGCCGAATTCAGCGACGCCGGCGTGGCGGGCAGCGCCGTCGCGGGTAACGGCTTGGCCGATATGGTTGAGTCCGACCACGGAGTTGGCAACGGAACACCCGCTCGACAATCGGACACCGACGACGTGGCGGACTTTCTGGATCTGGACAGCGACGGCGACAGCATCAGCGATTTTGTTGAAGCGCAGACCTCGGCCGGTTACGTCGCCGGTGACGGAGATGTCCGCGATGACGACGCCGACGGCGATGGTGTCATCGACCTGTTTGATGCAAACGACGGCACCACGGCCGATTTCGGCGGCACGTTCGCCGTGCCCAATCAGGTTGCCATCGATACGTTGGACGCTCTGCCGGATTACATCGATCCCGACAGCGATGGAGACGGCCTGTCCGATTCAGATGAGGGCGGGTTCGTTGCTGTTGGAACGGATGCGAACAACGACGGCATTGATGATGCGACCGTGATTGGCGCCAGTTACGCCGATCCGGGTGGCGTGATCGACACGCCGCTCACCCAGTTCCCGAACACGGATACCGATGCAACCGACGTGGACTATCGCTCCGTCAACGATATCGACGGGGACGGTAATCCGGACAGCACAGACGGCGACGATACGGGCGGCAGCGCCGCGGATGACACGTTGGCCGCTACGCCTGGGCAAACGGCTGCAATCGATGTCCTCGCTAATGACGACTTTCTGCCAAACGACGACGTGCGGAACGCCGGAACGACCACATTGAATCGAGCAAGCGATATGTCTGCCGGCAATGCCATAGGCGATGCGCAGTTTGATGCCGATGCCGGCACGTTGACCTACACGCCGCCGCTCGCTGAAGAGAACGCCATGGTGACGGTGGGCTATGAGGTCTGTAACGTCGACCCGGATCCCGACGTGTGCGCTGTGGCGACCGTCACAGTCAGCGTCGGACCTGAGCTTGACATGGACGGGGACGGCAATCCGGATCGTCTTGATCCGAATGTGGCCACGCCAACGGCGGCGCCCGATACGGTGAGTGCCGACCCTGGCGTCACCGCAACCTTCAACATTCTCGATAATGACGACTTCCTGGCCAATGCCAATGCGGAGAATCAAGGCACCACGACGCTCGTGCGGGCGGCAGCGCCGGACAACGGAACCGCCGCCGGCCCGTTTGTCTTTAACGCCGAATTGGGCGAGCTGACGTACACGCCGGTTCTTGGTGAAGGTGATACGTCGGTAACGCTGGGTTATACCGTGTGTAACTCGGCGCCCGATCCGGATGTGTGTGCCACCTCAACGGTGACGATCAACGTGGCCCCAGAGCCGGATGCGGACGGCGATGGCCAACCCGACCGACTTGATCCGAATGTCACGCTGGCCACGGCTTCAGACGATGCGGTCAGCGCGGCGGCGGGCGACAGCGTCGTGCTCAATGTCCTCGCGAACGATGACTTCCTCGCGAACTCTGACCCGGAGAACGAGGGCACGACCACTCTGGCGCAATCCGCCGCCCCGAACGCGGGCACCGCCACCGGGATTCCAACGTTCGACGCCAACACCGGTGAGCTGACCTACCTGGTGCCGGCCGCGGAGCTGCGCCCAACGGTCACCATTGGCTACACGGTCTGCAACTCGGAGCCCGATCCTGATGTGTGCGCGTCGGCGACGGTCACGATTGTTGTCGACGCTTTGGACAGCGATAGCGACGGCATACCCGACGTGATCGAAGGATCGGTGGATGTGGACGGCGACGGGCGATTGAACATCGATGATCCCGACTCGGATAACGACGGGATTCCCGACAGCGTGGAGGCGGGCGACAACCCGTTGCTGCCGGTCGACACCGACGGCGACGGTACGCCGGATTTCGAAGACACCGACAGTGATAACGATCGTGTGCTGGACCGCGTCGAGGCGGGCTCGACGCCCGCGCAACCGATGGACACCGACGGAGATGGCAGAGCGGATTACGTCGACACCGATTCAGATAACGACGGCACGCTCGACGTGGTGGAGAACACGAACCCGCCCACACTGGCTGGCGCGGACAGCGACGCGGATGGCGTCGATGATGCGGTGGACGTGGACCAGACCAACGGCGAGGACACCAATAACAACGGTGTGGACGACGCGCTGGAAGCCGCTGACGCGGATGCTGACGGCGTTGCGAACCATCTTGATCTGGACAGCGATAACGACGGTGTGCTCGATCTGCTCGAGGCGCCGGCCACGCCGCCGTTGGGCGGGGATGTTGACGGCGACGGCATCGACGATGCGCTCGATGCCGACACCACCGGCGGCGATGACACTAACGGTAATGGTGTGGATGATGCGCTGGAACCCGCCGACTTTGATGGCGACGGGAACGCCGACTTCGTTGATACCGACAGTGACGACGACGGTGTGCCTGATGCCATCGAAGCCGCGGCCAATGGTGAAACGCTGCCGAGTTTGAGCGGCAACGATGCCGACGGCGACGGCGTAGACGATGCCGTTGATCCAGATGCCAACGGGTCAGCAACCGACACCAATGCGAACGGTGTGAGCGATGAGGCCGAGGCGATCGATACCGACGCAGACGGCCTGCCTGATCTGACGGATCTGGACGCGGATAGTGACGGGATCACGGACTCAATCGAAGGCGTAGTGGCCGGCAACGGCCAGTCCGTTCGGGACACCGACGGCGATGCGGTGCCCGACTTCCGTGACGGCGATAGCGACAACGATGGTTTGACCGACATTCTGGAGGCGAGCGCGAATGCCCTGCCCGCCGGTACCGATGACAACAACGACGGTCGCTTTGATACCGTCGTCGACAGCAGTCCCCGCGATGGCTTGCAGGACGGCATGAACGGCGCGACACCGACCGACTCGGATGGAGACGGCCAACCCGACTACATCGATTCCGACAGCGACAACGACGGTATCTTTGATCTGGTCGAGGCGCTGCCCCCTGGGACCGATCCAGCTACGGTAGACGCGAACGCCGACGGTTTCCTCGACGCGGTGGATCCGATAACGGGTCTGCCCACAGCGCTTTCCACCACTCAGGACGACAATGGCAACGGGGTCGCCGATCAGCGCGAAATGCCGCCCGCTCCACCACCGCCAGTCATAACACCGCCGCCCCCGGTTAATTCCGGTGGAGGCGGTGGCGGTGGAGCCGGCCATGCCGGCGTGCTGGGCCTGCTGGCACTTCTCGCGGTCAGGCGTAAACGGTTAACCGGACCTGGTCGGCCGCGCAGTGTTTAGAGGACGCCGATCTTCGGATCGCGCTTCTTGGTTCGTATAACGTAACCCGGGCGAAACCCGGGCCACGTCGTCGGCCGAACGGCCTTAGCTTCCGGTGCGCAGCGCGTCGCGGATCTCGGTCAGAAGAACTTCTTCCTTGCTGGGCTCCGGCGGCTTGGCCGGTGCTTCTTCTTCCTTCTTTTTCATCGAGTTCATGGCTTTGACCACCATAAAGATGGCAAAGGCGATGATGATGAAGTCAACGACCGTCTGGATAAACACGCCGTAGTTAAGCGTGACCGCTGCCGTCTCGCCGACGGCCTCCTTGAGTGTCACGGCGAGCTGCGAGAAATCAACGCCGCCCAGCGCCAGTCCAATCGGCGGCATCAGAACGTCCTTGACGAACGACGAGACGATCTTGCCGAACGCGCCGCCGATCACGATGCCCACTGCCATATCCACGACGTTGCCGCGCATGGCGAAATCCTTGAATTCGGATGCCATTCCCATGAGTAAACCCCCCAGTTTGTGTCTTGGTTTCGAAGAAGGTGCAGCAGCAAGTGTTGTAGGTTTGCCGTGATAAGACGGCTTATTGCTTTGCACAAGCGCCGGAGTGTACGCAGCGCGATGCAGGGAAAGCAAGGTTAGCGCGCGTGGTAGTGCGTTACCCTGACTCTGTTTCGGCGGCGCTTGGTTGCCACATGGACCTGATCAGAACCGCGATCGCCACAATGGCCATACCGTGTACGATTGGCCAGGCGTTCTCCCATGATGTCACGCTGCCTTCGGCACAGATCCGATCGCCGCTCAGCCAGACCGTCCCGAATACGGTCCAGATGGCATGCAGTGCGGACGGCGTCAGAATGACGAGAAAGACGGCGATCCAGCGGAGAATTCGATGCACCTCGTCCAGCGGTTGCGTAGCACGCAGTGCAAAAGCGCTGCCCACGGCAAATGGAGCAAGTCCGAGCACGAGTTTGTGCAACTCATCCCCATCCGGGCCGCAGCCGATACGCCCGACGACTCCGAGCCAGATGAGATAAGTCAGCAGCAAGATCCACGCAACCAGACTGGTGCCAAGGCGCAGAAGGACTTCGGAAAGGCGCATCAGCGCGACGACCGAATGCGCAGGACCACTTCGGCACAGTGGGCTGCCAGAGCGCCGATCAGACACAAGCCGGTAAACCACGTCGCCTGATCGGACATCTCGGCGGCGACAGCCACCATCAGAAACACGCCAGCCAGTACATTGCCGATTGTGATGCCCACGTTGTTCTGATCGTTGCGCTTCGCAAACAGGCGAGTCAATAAGATCAGTTCAACGAACATGAAGATGCCGATGAGAACGATCGTGGTGGGATTAAGAAATGCGTCCACGCGCGGGCTGCCGTCAGTTCAGGACCACGACACCATAATTGACCGTCGATGCGAACGCGACCCAAACCAGATACGGCATCAGGCACACGCCGGCCAGCGGCCGGATGCGCCAGCAAACGATGGTGCACGCCAGAATCGACAGCCAGAGCGGCACAATCTCGACCAGCGCGGGCAGCGGCATTTTGAAAACAAAAAACAACGCGCTCCACAGCAGGTTCAGGATCGCATTGATTGCAAACACGATGATGATTTGCCGTTTTGCGCGCTGTGTCGGAGCGTGTACCCACGCGATGCTGATGGCCGCGGCACACAAAATGAAAATGCTCGTCCACGCGGGGCCAAAGGCCCAGTCGGGCGGCTTCCATGCCGGTTGCGTCAGGTTCTGATACCAGTCGCCCAGATCGGTCAGGGCGCCGCCCAAACCGCCGATGCCCAGCGACAGGACCAGCGCAACGGCGGCCGTTGGCCAGTATCGGCGCAGTGTTGAACTCAAGGCGGTGCGCGTCAGGCTGGTTTTTGCGGTTTGTCGGGCGATCGACTGGGCGCCAGGCCCACGAGGTGGGCGAGGTCTTTGAAGAAGATGCGGATGTGGGCGATGGGTTTGGCCCGCACCAGTTTCTTGTTCATATACGCCTCCCAGGTCAGCCGCTGCACGTCCGGGTCTTTGCAGATGCTGACAAATCGCTCGCGCCGCTTGTCTGTGGTGTACCAGAAGCGCTGCATGATGCCGAGAATAAGGAACACCCGTCCGTGTAATCGCATGAAGCGTTTGCGGGCCATCTTGAGCGCTTTCGGATTGCGCGTACGCACAAACTCGGCGGTCGCATCGGCCGCAAACCGACCGCTTAACATGGCGTAGTAGATGCCCTCGCCCGACGCCGGGGCCACGGCGCCCGCGGCGTCCCCGGCGACTACGGTGTCGCGACCGTTGTCCCATTTTTTCAGCGTGCGAAGCGGAATTGGTGCGCCCTCTACGCGGACGTCCTCGGCGTTGGTCAGTCCCGCAGCATCGCGCAGCTTTACAACCGCTTTGCGTAATGAAAAGCCTTTTTCTGCTGTGCCGGTCCCAATGCTGATCTTGTCACCGTGCGGGAAGACCCAGCCGTAAAAATCCGGTGAGCATTCGCCCTGGTAATACACGTCGCAGCGCTTGCCGTCGTAACCCTTGGACGGCGCCTGTGGCGTTTTCACGATCTCGTGGTACGCGAACACCTTGGGGACATCTTCGGCACCCGGGATGCAGTCCTTGGCCACCATCGACAAGGCGCCGTCGGCGCCAATGATCGCCCGTGTGCGAACGCGAACGGCCTCGCGACCGCTGACGTATTCGACGATGGGCTCGTCTTCCATGTCATGCAACACACGGCGGAAATAACCGGTGACGCGCGTCGCACCGTTTTTTGCGGCCCGTTGGCGCAGCCATTCATCGAACTCGTCTCGATTGACCATGCCCACCCAGCCGCCAATGTCCATGTCGACTTCCTGACCGGACGGCGAAATCATTCTGGCGGTGGTGACTTTCTCGCACAGAAGTGACTCGGCGATATCAAACTCTCGCACCAGTTTTGGTGGGATCGCCCCGCCGCACGGTTTGATCCGACCGTCCTTGTCAATGAGAAGGACATTCAGCCCTTTGGTGGCCAGATCATTGGCGGCGGTGGCGCCTGTGGGCCCGCCGCCTACGACAACTACATCAAACTTGTCCATGCGCTGTCTCCTGACTGGCAACGCGATTAAAAGGCTCGACCGACGCAGGGCGCGACAGGGCCGTCGCGGCATCACGACTGAGCGAGACCGCAATCAGAGTGGCCGCAACAAACAGTGCGGCCTGTAATACAAAGGCAAGGCCATAGGCCGTCGGCGTGGAACCGGTGAGCCATTGCACAACGTCAACGAGCGCAGTGCCGATCACCCCGCCGAGACCAAATGCGATGGCCTGTGCGGCACCCCAAACGCCCATGCGGACGCCGTCCCGGTTCTCGTGCCCTTCACTGACCATGCTCATCATCGAGCCGATCGCCGCGACGGCAAAAAGGCCGTTGGCCAGTCCGAGTGCGAACAAATTGGCGACCAAGGGCCAGTCGCCACCGTTGTACGCAGCCAGCGCAAGCAGGGACAGCATCGTCG
The DNA here is from genome assembly GCA_039026595.1 of Pseudomonadota bacterium. Taxonomy (GTDB): domain Bacteria; phylum Pseudomonadota; class Gammaproteobacteria; order Steroidobacterales; family JBCCMA01; genus JBCCMA01. The sequence goes on along the minus strand of JBCCMA010000001.1, from coordinate 70,690 downwards.
CTGAACCGAGACAGCCGGCGACCATGCACACCCGCAGCGGTCGCTCGCGACCTTTGCCATACGCCGATCCGATCAGGCCAACCAGGATCATGCCAAGCAGGACGCCGCCGTGTTGCACGCCGCCCAGTTGAGTTGATTCGCCCGGCGTCAGACCGAACAGGGCGCCTGCGAACGGTTCAACGAGCAGGTCCTGCGCGCTGTACGCGAGCATCGACATAAAGACGAAAAACCCAAACCGTCGGGTGCGCTGTTCGCTAAGAACCTCGCGTATAGCCGTTCGGAAATCACCGCGTGGCGCTTCTGCGCTGGCGGGCTGTACCGCGGCACCACCTGACTCGATACCGGCGCTTGCGAGCAGAGTGATCAGCACCGCGACCATGCCAACCCCCGCCGTCACGGCGACCAGTCGTTGCATCGAGAACGGGTCGAGCAGTTCGCCGACCACAATCGTGGTCACGATGAATCCGATAATCATCATGACCCACGTCATGGTGGCCGCAGCGGGGCGTCGCTCGGGCGCGGCGCGCTCGGCGAGCAGGACCAGCAGCGACGTGCCGCACGCGCCGACGCCCATACCAATCATGAGATAAGCGATCAGTGACAACGCAAGGCCGGCAGCAATGTGATCGGCGGCAATGGCAATCGCCACTGCGGCCAGCGTGCCGCCGAACGCGAGAACGATCATGCCGCCGATAATCCACGGCGTGCGTCGGCCGCCTGTATCCGAGCCGTGACCAAACCGGGGGCGCAGGATCTGGATCGCGTAGTGGGCGGCGACAAGCAAGCCGGGCAGAACAGCCGCCAACGACAGTTCCACGACCATCACACGATTAAAAGTGGATGTGGTGAGGACAACAACCGCGCCAAGCGCAGTCTGAACCAGCCCAAGGCGCGCGATGCCAAACCAGCTCAAGCCCTTGTGCGATGCACGACTCATGGCAGAAGCACGCTGCGAATGGCGAACGCCGTTAGCATCATGCCGCTGACGTAGAGCGCCACACCGGTGGCGTTGTACCAAGGCGCTAGGCGTTTCGGATCGGTGGCGAGCCGCCGCATCAGCAGCAGTTGACCCAGCAGCAAAAGGCCGACCCCGCCAGCATAGACAGGCTGTCCCAGGATGTGCAGCAGCGCGATAACCCCGATCTGCGGCACCACCATGAACAAACAGGCGAGTTGGGCACCGACATCGGCGCCATAGCGCGCGGGCAGCGACCGAACACCTGTCTTGCGGTCGCCCTCGATCGACTTGAAATCATTCAGCGTCATGATGCCGTGCGCGCCAAGGCTGTAGAGCGCGGCGGCGGCCCACGAATGCCACGTGGGCGCGGCGGCGCTCAACACGGCGGCCGCGGTTAGCCATGGCAGACCCTCGTAGCACGCTCCGACCGCTGCGTTGCCCCACCATCCGTTCAGTTTCAGACGAAACGGCGGCGCACTGTAGGCCCAGGCCAGAATCTGAGCGACGACCGTGGCGGCAAACACCCACGGGCCCAGAAGGGCCGCCACAATAAACGAGACGCCGGTCCACGCGATGGCAAAGAACAGCGCGCGTTGTTCGGGGACGCGGCCAGATGGAATGGGGCGATGCGGTTCGTTGATGGCGTCAACATGGCGGTCGAACCAGTCGTTGACCACCTGCGAGGTGCCGCAGACCAGTGGTCCGGTCAGCGCGATACCGCCGAGAACGAACAGCCAGCGATCACCCAGAAGCGCACCGGAGGCAACCAATCCACAGGCAAATGCCCACATGGGCGGAAACCACGTGATGGGTTTCAGAAGCTCAAGGTAAGCCGTCCACGCGGGGCGGCTGACCACCGCTGGATGTGTGGTCGCGCGTGACATAGCCTCAACCTAGCTTGTGGCCAAAAATCAGTCAAGCAAAATTGACAGTTAACCAAACTAGACACTGGCCGCACGGCTGGGTACGGCTGGAATGCGCGAAAAATCAGGCTGCGTCGTCGCCTCTTGGCTCTCCAATGCCATATCTATTGAGCTTGACGTAAAGGCTCTGGCGCGAAAGGCCCAGCATGTCGGCGGCAGAGGCCCGGTTGTTTGTGGTCAATTTGAGCGCCGCCTCGATGCACATTCTTTCAATGATGTCGGTCGTTTCCCGGACGAGATCCTTCATGGGCACTTGGCCGACCAGTTCGGTCATTTGCTCCAGCGTACGCACCATGGGCTGGCTGGCCATCGTGGCACTGCGGGCCGGGCGCATAACATGTCTGATCACGAAGCCGAGGCAGGGCAACTCGCCGTCTTTGACGGCCACGGCGGATAATTCGACGTCCACGCTGGCCCCGTATTCGGGGTTGATCCGCGTGGCAAAGTGCCGAATTTCGCCACGCTGTTTCAGGTTTTTGCGCAGTACATCCACATCGACACCGGGCCGACCGACCCACTGGTCCAGAGGTTGATTGACAAGCTGCAGTTCGGAAGCAACCTGGCACAGTGAAATGAAGGCGTCATTAACGGTGAGTATTCGCCCATTCAAATCGGTGATCACAAACGCGTCGGGTGAGCGTTCCATCACCTCAAGTGCCACCGATGGTCCGCCACTGCTGCGTTCGGTCATTGACGTTCCAGCGGGATGCAGGCGCAGCAGCGCCAGCGGGGACGAATCATGGCGCAGGAAGGTTGCGGCGATCGTCATCGAATCGCCATCGCGCGTGGTTCCGGTGAGTTCCTCGGGTTTGCCAGCTGCGCTGAGGCGGGCTTGCATGGCGGCAAGCGCGTCGGCTTCGCCCCGCGCAAAGAACTTGGCGAGGGGCTGACCGATGACCTTGTTGACGGGTTGGTCAAACAGCGCCGCCGCCGCGGGATTGGCCTCGATCACCTGGCCGCTGCCGGCGTCTACGATCAGTACCGCTTCGGATGACACCTGGAATAGCATGCGATAGCGGGTTTCGGCGTGGTACAGACGCGCATAGTCCCGCTCGATCGATTGCTGAACATCGAGCAGTTGTTGCTGCAGTGATGACATAGGGCGCAGGTCACGACCCATGACAATGCGGTACGACGGCTCTCCCAGTCCGAAGGCGCGGTACATGACGGGCAGATCCGGTCCGTCGCTCGGTGACGGGTGGTTCAAATGCCGCCAGCGCGACGGCCGATCGGTTTCGGTGGCTCGCAGAATCGACTCCACCTTGGGCCGGCTCTCGGTCGTCACCGTGTCGATCCAGGGTGAACCGACCCAGCCTCCCGCAAGCGACAAAATGTCCTTGTCGTGCTCTGCTGCAACGTCGCGCACAACGCCCTTGCGATCAATAACCAGCGCGATGTCGTTCGCGCCCGCCAGAATCTGGCGCATTGCGTCGACCTGAATGCTACTCGCGTAGCGTTTTGCGATCTGGCTGCTGGATTGGGAGCGGGAGGTCATGGCAAAAACGTCTGGGAAGAGCTCAGAAAGTCATGTCGTGCAGGCCGATCAAGCGGTACCGGGCTGCGTCGCTGCATTGATCTTGACCAGTGTATTGGCAAGTTCGACAGCACGGCGGCCGTCCTCGGCGAACCCGTCCGCCCCGATACTGGTATGCAGGGTGCTGTCCCGGAGAAAAGCGTGACCGCCGCAAATCACTTTCATTTCCGGGTTACGGGACGCCGCGCGCAGGCGGGCGATGCGTTCGGGTAGTTCGGTCAAATGGCGCTCGGCGCTGACGGATACCCCAAAAACATCCACCTCGTGGGTGCTCAACAGCTGTTTAACGGCGCTGTCTTCGCTGAGCGTGCCGCTGTAGACGGTCCAGCCGGCGCGTCGGAAGAACTCGACGACCATGAAGATACCGAACGTGTGCGATTCGCCCGGCAGCGCAAAAATGGCTGCCGTTCGACCGTTGTGGTTGTCCGGAGCCTCGGCGCAAAACAGCGGGCTGAACTGAAGCAGAATCTGGTGTAGTCGGCTGACGCCGACGGTGACCTGGGCGAAGTTGGCCGTGTCCTCTTCCCACATAACCCCGAGCTGACGGGCCGCCGGTGCGAGAAGGTCCAGATACATGTCCCGAAGCGTGGCTCCGCGCGACCGCAGACCGCTCAGGAATTCGACGGACACCCGCGCATCGTGGTTAAGGAGTAGCCGAATCAGCTCGGCGATCAGCTCCTCATTGTCCTCGAACAAGCCGCTAACGTCGCGAGCTTGCTCCAGAGACAGCGGATTGGGTAGCACATTTACCGTCATCATCAGGCGCGGGATGATCTCCCCCTCAATAGTCCGGGCCAGAAGCGACGATTGATCACAAGAATCAGGCGTCGCCCGGTCGTCACAACGAGCTTCTTGCTCGTCGTCAGTGGGATGCGTCGTCATTGCGACAGGCCTCCCAGGCCTGTGGATGCGGTCGTTGGACTATACACCCCGTCCCGACATGCGCAGCACGTCGGCTACCACTAAGCGCGCAACCCGCTCGAATGTCAAGAAAACATGACGTACATGTTTGTTGACAGTGCTGCCTACCGGGCTTAGATTCAGGGTAACCGATCCACTTTGCTGCCCTTTTGGGAGGCACTGGGTCGGTCCCTTTTGACCACAGAAACAAGAACGTGCCGCCGCCCAGTCAACCTGTTTCAACGCCGCGTACTTTATATACGCCGGATCAGCGCGCCCGACGCGATAGCACCCGCTGGACGCTGGTGCAGGGCGTGCTGGCGCCCGTGCAGTTCGCGATTTTCCTTGTGTCTCTGGTGCTGGTGGTCCGATTCCTGACCACCGGTGTGGGTGCGGAGATCGCCACCTGGTCGGTGGTGATCAAAACGCTGGCTCTCTACACGATCATGATCACGGGATCGCTATGGGAAAAGGCGGTCTTCGACAAGTATCTGTTTGCCCGTCCTTTTTTCTATGAAGACGTGTTCAGCATGCTCGTACTGGTGCTGCATACCGCTTATTTGGCAGCCGTGGGCCTCGGGTGGCTTGGGGTAACCGGTCAGATGTGGCTCGCACTGGCGGCCTACGCCGCCTACGTGGTCAACGCGGCCCAGTTTCTGTGGAAGTTCCGGCTTGCACGCAATGAACCCGCGGTGCGCGGGCCCCGAGTCATGGCGGGAGACATGTTGTGAAAACGTCTGTTCTCAAACGGCGCGATGGGTGCGATGCGCCGCCGGTGATCCGACAACGCGGTCAGCGTGAGGTCTTTTGTGGGCTCACCGGCATCGTCTGGATGCACCGCAAGATTCAGGACGCGTTTTTCCTGATCGTCGGTTCGCGCACGTGCGCCCACCTTATGCAGTCCGCCGCCGGCGTGATGATTTTTGCCGAGCCGCGGTTCGGTACCGCCATTATTGATGAGCGTGATCTCGCTGGTCTCGCTGACGCCAACGAGGAACTCGATCGCGAGGTCGACCGGCTGCTGGCCCGGCGTCCCGACATTAAAATGTTATTTCTCGTCGGCTCGTGCCCGTCCGAGGTGATCAAGCTGGATCTCTCGCGCGCGGCAGAGCGGCTGTCCGCCAAGTATCTGCATCACGTACGGGTCCTCAATTACTCCGGCAGTGGGATCGAAACCACATTTACTCAGGGTGAGGACGCCTGCCTGGCCTCATTGGTGCCGGAAATGCCCGAGGCCCCTGAGGTGTCCGCGCCGTCACTACTGGTGGTGGGAACGCTGGCCGATGTGGTGGAGGACCAGTTCCGCCGCCTGTTCTCGGAGCTCGGTATCCGGGACGTAGATTTCCTGCCGCCCCGCAGCGCGGTTGACCTGCCCGCCGTCGGGGCGCAGACGCGCTACCTGCTGGCTCAACCGTTTTTGGGTGAAACGGCCGCCGCGCTCGAGCGTCGGGGGGCGCAGCGTATTGCGGCGCCTTTCCCTTTGGGCGAGGAGGGTACCACCCAGTGGTTCCGCGCTGCGGCGGATTACTTCGGTGTCGACCCGGCGCTGTTCGAGCGGGTCACAGCCGCACCGCGTAAGCGTGCACGAGCTGCGCTGGAGCACTCGCGTGACCTGCTCGACGGCAAGCGGATCTTCTTTTTTCCGGACTCGCAACTTGAGGTTCCCCTCGCCCGCTTTCTGGTGCGTGAAATGAACATGCATGCGGTCGAGGTAGGTTCGCCTTACTTGCACCGTCAGCACCTCGATTGCGAGCTCGAGCTGATGCCGGCCGATATTCAATTGAGCGAAGGCCAGGATGTCGACAAGCAGCTCGACCGCTGTAAGGAGGCCATGCCCGACATCGTTGTGTGCGGACTCGGCCTCGCAAATCCGCTTGAGGCTGTGGGCATTACCACCAAGTGGTCCATCGAATTGCTGTTCACCCCCATCCACGGCTTTGAACAAGCGGGCGACTGCGCCGAATTGTTTGCGCGCCCATTAACACGACGCGAGGCCTTGTCTGTATGAAGCTCACCGTCTGGACGTACGAAGGCCCGCCGCACGTGGGCGCCATGCGCGTGGCCACGGCCATGAAGGATATGCACTACGTGTTGCATGCTCCGCAGGGTGATACCTACGCGGATCTGTTGTTCACGATGATCGAGCGAAACAACGCGCGACCGCCGGTCACCTACACCACCTTTGAGGCACGCGACCTGGGCAAGGACACGGCCGAGCTGTTCCAGAATTCCGTTCGAGATGCCTACGAGCGTTTTACGCCGCAGGCGATGATCGTCGGTGCGTCGTGCACGGCGGAGCTCATTCAGGATGACCCGGCCGGTCTGACCGAAGCGATGAATCTGCCCATTCCGATCATTCCGCTCGAACTGCCGTCGTATCAGCGGAAAGAAAACTGGGGCGCGTCCGAGACCTTCTATCACATCGTGCGGGCTCTGGCCGGGCCGCATGCGCCAGCGCCGGGCACCGAACGCGCGCCGCGTGATCCGTCGCGTCGACCCACGTGCAATCTGCTTGGGCCCACCGCACTGGGCTTCCGGCATCGCGATGACATCGTCGAGATCACTCGGCTTCTGAACGAGCTGGGCGTTGACGTCCACAAGACCGCGCCGTTGCACGCCTCGCCTGCCGACATTGCCGATCTGGGTTCCGCCGACTTCAACGTGGTGTTGTACCCCGAAACCGGTGAGACGGCGGCCCGCTGGCTACAGCGCGCCTTCAAGCAGCCCATGGTTCAGACGGTCCCGATCGGCATGGGCGCAACCTGTGACTTTGTACGCGAAGTTGCGGAGGTCGCAGGCGTAGATCCGGCTCCCGTGCTGGACAAGCAAAACTCACGGATGCCGTGGTATTCGCGCTCGATCGACTCGACGTACCTGACCGGCAAGCGAGTATTTATTTTTGGCGACGCGACGCACGCGCTCGCTGCCGCCCGAGTGGCGGACGAAGAAATGGGCTTTGAGGTGGTGGGTATCGGTACCTACACCCGTGAATATGCACGTGATATTCGCGCCGCCGCCAAGCGCTACGGCGTCGAGCCGCTGATCACCGATGACTATCTCGACGTTGAGCAGCGCGTAATCGATCTGCAGCCCGAGATGGTGCTCGGCACGCAAATGGAGCGCCATATCGCCAAGCGGCTCGGCGTGGCCTGCGCGGTGATTTCATCGCCGGTGCATGTGCAGGACTTCCCCGCATCGTATTCGCCGGTGATGGGATTCGAGGGCGCCAACGTGCTGTTCGATACGTGGGTGCATCCGCTGATGATGGGACTTGAGGAGCACCTGCTCGGCATGTTCCGCGAGGACTTTGAATTCAACGATTCGGTCAAGGCCTCGCACCTGTCGCGTGCCTCGTCAGCCGAGCGGCACGCGCAGGAAGAAGACGCGTCCGAAGCGGCGGCAGACACGCTCTGCTGGTCGGACGATGCGCAGCAGGCGCTGTCCCGTATTCCGTTCTTCGTGCGCGGGAAAGCGCGCCGTAACACCGAGACGTTCGCGCGTGAGCGCGGTCTCGGACAAATCAACCTAGACACACTCTATGAAGCCAAAGCGCATTTCGGTCGTTAGCGACGCGCCTTATCGCGTTGTTCTGGTCACGCTCGACGGCCATTTGGCCAGCGCGGCGACGCGCGCGCTCGCCGAGCTGCGCCAGAGCATGCCCAACCTGACGCTCGATATGCACTGCAGCGGCGAATGGGCGCACGATCCCGCTGGTGTTGAGCGCTGTGTTGCGGACATCGGGCGTGCTGACATGGTCATCGCCTGCATGCTTTTCCTCGATGACCACATTCGAGCCGTTCTGCCGGCGCTGAAAGCGCGCCGTGACCACTGCGATGCCATGGTCTGTTTCATGAGCGACGGTGATGTGATGAAACTGACCCGCGTCGGTCAGTTCTCCATGAGCGAAAAGGCGAAGGGCCCGTTGGCTTTGCTCAAGAAGCTGCGGGGCTCGAGCAAAGGCAAAGGCCAGAAGGGCGCCAAGCAGCTCGCCATGCTGGCGCGTCTGCCGAGTCTCCTGAAGTACGTGCCCGGTACCGCGCAGGACGTCCGTGCGTATTTTCTTGTCATGCAGTACTGGCTGGCGGGTTCACAGGCCAATATTGCCAACCTGATCCGACTGTTGCTCAACCGTTATGCATCTGACGGCAGCGGGTTAAAAGGTCAGCTTGATGTCGCGCCGCCGGAGTCCTACCCGGATACGGGCGTTTATCACCCGCGCGCCAAGATGCGCGTCACGGATCGTCTGGGGCAACTTCCCCGCGCGAAAAAAGACACGCGTGGCACCGTGGGCTTGTTGCTGATGCGCTCGTACGTGCTGGCCGGTAATTCGGTTCACTACGATCGCGTCATCGCGCAGCTTGAGGGTCTTGGCTACCGGGTTATCCCGGCGTTTGCATCCGGCCTCGATGCTCGCCCCGCAGTGGAAAAGTTCTTTATGCGCGACGGCAAGAGCGTCGTCGACGCGGTGGTTTCACTCACCGGGTTTTCATTGGTCGGCGGGCCGGCTTTCAACGATGCCGATGCCGCGGCGCAAATGCTGGCACGTCTGGACGTTCCCTATCTGGCTGCGCATGCCACCGAGTTCCAGTCACTCGCGGAGTGGCGACAGTCCGAGCGCGGCCTTCTGCCGGTCGAAACCACCATGATGGTGGCGATCCCTGAACTGGATGGCGCCATTGCGCCCACCTTGTTCGCGGGCCGCGAAGGCGGTGCGGGCCGCCAGGAAGATCGTGACATGGTGGCCCACGGTGACCGGGTGGCGTCGCTGGCGCGCCGTGTTGATCGTCTGGTGTCTCTGAAGCGGACCCCGCGCGCCGAACGCAAGATTGGTCTGGTGTTGTTCAATTTCCCGCCTAACGCGGGCGCGACGGGTACGGCGGCCTTCCTGTCCGTTTTCTCTTCGCTGTTGAACACCCTGAAGGCGCTCGCTGCGGCGGGTTACGACGTGGAGGTTCCCGAGAGCGTGGACGCGTTGCGCGAGGCGTTACTCGAAGGCAATCGGGAAACCTACGGCACCGACGCCAATGTTCTCGCGCAGATACCCACCGATGATCACGTTCGGCGCGAACCGCACCTCGGGGAGATCGAAGCGCAGTGGGGTCCAGCCCCGGGCAAGGTGCTGGCAAACGGCCAGGGCGTGTTTGTTCTGGGACGGGCGTTCGGAAACGCCATCGTCACGGTCCAACCGCCGTTCGGCTATGAAGGCGACCCCATGCGATTGCTGTTCGAAAAAGACCATGTGCCCACGCACGCCTTCAGCGCGTTCTATCGTTACCTGCGGGAAGACGCGGGGCTGTCGGCTGTGCTGCATTTCGGTACGCACGGTGCGCTCGAATTCATGCCTGGCAAGCAGGTGGGGATGAGTGACCAGTGCTGGCCTGAACGGTTGATCGGCGATCTGCCCAACTTCTATCTGTACGCCGCCAACAATCCGTCTGAGGGTGTGATCGCAAAACGGCGATCCTCGGCGACGTTGATCAGCTATCTCACGCCGCCGGTTGTTCAGGCACAGCTCTACAAAGGTCTCGCTGAATTACAGGCATCGATCGATCGCTACCGGGGTTTGCCACCGGAAGACGATGAGCGTGTTTCGCTGGTTGACACGATTCAGGGTCAGGCGGCGGCGCTTGAAATGGCGGCTTCTGAACCAGCGTGGCGAAAAGATCAGACGGTGCCTGCCGATGAGCGCATCCAGTCGTTGCGCGCGGAACTCATGGAACTGCAGGCGACATTGATCCCTGTGGGTCTGCATGTGGTCGGTGAGCCGATGAGTGACTCGGAGCGGTTGGCCATGCTGACCGCATCGGCGGATGCGGCGGGAGACAATCGCGTCACCAGTGACATGCTCGAGCAGATCGCAAGCGGTGAGTTGTCGGTCAGCGGTGATGACCACGTCGCATCGCTGGTACGCATGAACCGTGAGCTCACCCATTGCCCTGAATCAGACGCGATCATTCACGCGCTCGACGGTGGGTTTATTCCCCCGGTGGTGGGCGGCGATCTGATCAAATCCCCCGATATTCTGCCCACGGGACGCAACCTGCACGGTTTCGACCCGTTCCGGTTGCCGACACAACATGCGATGCGCGAAGGCGCCCGGCAGGCGCAGTTGCTGCTCGACGAGCACGGCAAGTCGGGGCAGCCGTTGCCGGAGTCGATTGCGTTTGTGCTGTGGGGCACAGACAACATCAAGAGCGAAGGGCGGCCGATTGCGCAGGCGTTGTCGTTGATGGGCGCCGAACCGCGCTACGACAATTACGGGCGATTGTGCGGCGCAAAGCTCACGGATCTCGAAAGTCTTGGTCGGCCGCGCATCGATGTGCTTATGACGCTGTCCGGAATTTTCCGCGACATCCTTCCGCATCAGGCGCAGATGCTGGCGGAAGCCGCTTATCTGGCGGCCACGGCGGACGAGCCGCTCGATATGAACTATGTGCGCAAGCACGCGCTGTCGCATATGGAAGAGACCGGGTGCGACCTCGAGACCGCCGCGCTGCGGGTCTTCAGTAACGCCGACGGGGCGTACGGATCCAATGTCAACCACCTCGTGGACAACGGGCGCTGGGAAGACGAAGACGAGCTGGCCGAGGCGTACAGCCGTCGCAAGTGCTTTGCATTTGGTCGTGACGGTGTGGCCACACGTCAGCCTGAAGTGCTCTCGCAGGCGCTCGGCAAGGTCGATCTGGCCTACCAGAATCTCGAATCGGTCGAACTCGGTGTCACCACCGTTGACCACTACTTTGACACGCTGGGTGGGATCACGCGTGCGGCGCGGCGCGCCAGTGGGCGCGATGTCGAGGTGTACATCGGTGATCAGACCAGCGGCCGGGACGCGGTCCGGACATTGAAATCGCAGGTCGCGATTGAAACGCGTTCACGCGTTCTGAACCCGCAGTGGTACGAGAGCATGCTCGAACACGGTTATGAGGGCGTGCGCCACATCGAAACGCACGTCACCAACACAATGGGCCTGTCGGCCACAACCGGTCAGGTGGATCCGTGGGTGTACCAGCACATGACCGAGACGTTCCTGCTTGATCCGGAAATGCGTGAGCGTCTTGCGGAATTAAACCCCGCGGCGTCGGCGCGCGTTGCCGGTCGCCTTATGGAGGCACACGAACGCAATTACTGGTCACCCGATGAAGACACGTTGCAACAACTGAAAGACGCGGGCGATGAATTTGATGATCGCCTCGAAGGTATCGACAAGGTGGTAGCCGCATGAGCCAGGTTCCTTTTCCTATCCCAGTTAACGTTGAACGAAGCAAGCCGCCCCCGGGCGCCGACGGCGAGGGGTCCGTGCAGGTCCAGATGGACCCCGGCGACAAGATTGACGGTGCCAAGGTCTTTGCTGTTTACGGAAAGGGCGGTATCGGCAAAAGCACAACTTCGTCCAATCTGTCCGCTGCGTTTTCCAAGTTGGGCAAGCGCGTGCTGCAGATCGGTTGCGATCCGAAGCATGACTCAACGTTCACTCTGACCAAGAGTCTGGTGCCCACCGTGATCGACATTCTCGAATCGGTCGATTTCCATGCCGAGGAATTGCGGCCCGAGGACTACGTGTACGAGGGGTACAACGGCGTCATGTGTGTCGAGGCGGGCGGCCCGCCGGCGGGCACCGGATGTGGTGGTTACGTGGTTGGTCAGACGGTCAAGTTGCTGAAGCAGCATCACCTTCTTGACGACACCGATGTCGTGATCTTCGACGTGCTCGGTGATGTCGTGTGCGGCGGATTCGCCGCGCCGTTGCAGCACGCCGAACGCGCGCTGGTGGTCACGGCAAACGACTTCGATTCCATCTTCGCGATGAATCGCATCGTTCAGGCCATCAATGCCAAAGCGAAAAACTACAAGGTCCGGTTAGGTGGCGTGATCGCGAACCGAAGTGCGGCAACCGATCAGATTGACGGTTTCAGCGACAAGATCGGCCTGAACCGGATCGCCCACTTTCCCGACCTTGATGTGATTCGACGCAGCCGGCTGAAGAAATCCGTCCTGTTCGAAATGGATGATGCGGAAGGTCTGGAAGAGGTCAAGAACGAGTATCTGCGGCTTGCGCAGACGTTATGGGATGGCACCGATCCTCTTCTGGCTGAGCCCATGCGCGATCGCGAGATTTTCGATTTTCTGGGATTCGACTGATGGCGCCAACGGACTACATCGAACGCAAGCACCGGCTGGAGGCCTACTTTGACAGGACGGCCGCCGAGAACTGGCGTCGCCTGACATCAGATGCACCTGTGGGTCGCGTGCGGGCGACGGTCCGGGCCGGGCGTGATGAAATGCGCGAGGGCCTTCTCGCCTGGTTGCCCACCATCATGGACGGCACGCGCCTGCTCGATGCGGGCTGCGGCACCGGCGCATTGGCGCAAATTGTCGCCGCGCGGGGCGGCCACGTTGTCGCGGCAGACGTTTCGCCTACGTTAATCGACATCGCACGCGAACGTATCCCGAGCATCGACCATGAGCGGGTCACGTTCCACGTTGGCGATATGCTCGATGACTCGCTGGGCGAGTTCGACTACGTCGTGGCGATGGATTCGATGATCCATTACGGCTGCGAGCATTTGGTCAATATGCTTGCGAGTTACGCGCCGCGCACACGGCGCGCCATTATCTTCACGTTCGCGCCGCGAACGGTCGCGCTGTCGATTATGCACCGTGTGGGTCGTCTGATCCCAAATCTGCAGCACCGTGCTCCGGCGATCGAGCCGATCGCCGAACGTCGGCTGCGCGAAGCGATTCGGCACGAGCCGGCGCTGAAGGATTGGCGCATCGATGATATCAATCCGGTCAGTCGCGGTTTTTACACCTCCACAGGCATGCGACTGGTTCGATCATGACCGCCAACGACCCGTCGGCTCACGCGTCGGCCGTCGCGGGTCTGGTGCGCCGCTGCCTGCCCTTCGCTGATGTGGCCAGCGAACATTTGCCTTTATCGCGTTTGTCACGACTGGCGTTGTTTCAGATCAGCGTTGGCATGGCCATTGTGCTGCTGACCGGCACGCTCAATCGCGTGATGATCGTCGAGATGGGCATGTCCGCGACGCTTGTCGCTGTCGTTGTGGCGCTGCCTCTGTTGTTTGCACCTTTGCGCGCATTGATCGGATTTCGATCCGATGTGTATCAGTCGGCCCTTGGCTGGCGGCGTGTGCCGTTTATCTGGATCGGTACTCTCTTGCAGTACGGCGGTTTCGCGATCATGCCGTTTGCCCTGATCGTGATGTCCGGCGATACACACGGTCCCGTCGTGTTCGGACAGATCGGCGCGGCGCTCGCATTTTTATTGGTGGGCGCAGGATTGCACACCACCCAGACGGCCGGTTTGGCCCTGGCAACGGATTTGGCTCCCGATGAAGATCGACCGCAGGTCGTGGCGCTGCTCTTCGTAATGTTGTTGGTCGGAATGCTGTTGAGTGCGCTTGTGTTGGGGGCCGTGCTCGATAATTTCAGCCAAGTGCGCCTGATCCGGGTGTTGCACAGCGCCGCCATCCTGACACTGGTTCTGAATGTGGTCGCTGTATGGAAGCAGGAGGCGCGCAAGTCTGAACGTCGAGCCAAAACGGAACCCTCGCCGCGTTTTAGCGAGGCGTGGCGCCGCTTTCGGGCGCACCCCGGGTCTGTGCGTCTTCTTGTCGCCGTGGCCGTGGGCACGTTGGGCTTTACGATGCAGGACATTCTGCTCGAACCCTACGGCGCGCAGGTTCTCGGTTTATCGGTCAGCGCCACGACGACATTGACCGCCCTTCTTGCGCTCGGAACGCTCACGGCGTTTGCGCTGGCCGCGCGCTGGTTGCACCGCGGGCTGGACGCCAACCGGCTGGCGGGCTACGGCGCCGTGTCGGGCCTGTTCGCGTTTGCCATTGTGACGCTGACCGTCGCGGTGGACTCGGCGCTGCTGTTCCGCGGCGGTGTTGCGCTGGTTGGCTTCAGCGCCGGGTTGTTTGCCGTTGGCACACTCGTGTCGGCCATGAATCTCGCCCGCGAGGGTGACAGCGGCATGGCACTGGGCGCATGGGGTGCCGTTCAGGCCACCAGCGCGGGCGTCGCCATTGCGTTGGGTGGCGCGTTGCGGGATGGCGTGACGTCGCTCGTCGAGAACCAGTGGCTGGGGCCGGCCTTTAATCCCGTCACCACGGGATACAGCGCGGTTTACCACCTCGAAATTCTGCTGTTGTTCATCACACTGATTGTGATCGGACCGCTGGCGCGTCACTCCGGTCGGCCCGGCAGTGACAAGCGCGGCCTCGGTCTGGCGCATATGCCCAATTAGGCGGACGTTGCGGTGAGTATTCTTGTTCCAGTTTTTGTCGCGATTGCTCTTTGGTGGGGCTTTACGATTGCGACGCTTTACCGTACCGGCCTGCCCGAAAGCTCATTTCCGCGAACGTTATCGATGGCCAGCGTTCTGGCGTTTGCCGGCCTGGTGTTAATCGCGCGCACCACGCATCTGGATACGGTTAGCGCGGCTTACGCGGCGTTTACGGGTACGTTGCTCGTATGGGCGTGGCACGAAGTGTCGTACCTGCTCGGTTTTGTCACTGGCCCGAGGCCGGAAGCGTGCCCCGAAACCTGTTCGCGCACCGAACGGTTCAAGCGTGGCGTGCAGGCCAGCCTCTACCATGAGCTTGCGATCATCGCGACGGGCGGCCTGGTTCTTGCGTTAACCTTTGGTGCGATCAACCGCGTCGCGTTCTGGACCTATTGCATCCTGTGGGGCATGCGCTGGAGCGCGAAACTCAACATCTTTCTCGGGGTGCGCAATCTGCACCTGGATTTTCTGCCGGCGCGATCGCAGTACCTGTCCACATTTGTGACGCGCGCTTCGATGAACCCGCTGTTTCCGGTGTCGATGGGGCTCGGCGCGCTTGCGCTCGGTCTTTGTATCGCCATGGCGGCCGATGCGGCGACGCTCTTTGTCAGCACCGGTGCCGTCTTGTGCGCCACGCTGTTGTCTCTCGCCATGCTCGAACACCTGTTTCTGATGATCGATGTGTCGGATCGCGCGTTATGGCGTCTGGGTCTGCGTTCCCGGCAGCCCGACACCGACCGCGCGGGGGCCGAGTGATATGGCCGTAAAACCCTTCCCCTTTACCGCCATCGTGGGTCAGGACGAAATGCGCCAGGCGCTTTTGGTCGCCGCGGTGGATCAGGGCGTCGGTGGCGTACTCGTTTTTGGCGACCGCGGTACCGGCAAGTCCACGACCGTGCGCGCGCTGGCGGCGTTGCTGCCCAAGACCACAACGATCACCGGGTGCGCGTACCGTTGTGAGCCGGAGCGGATTGACCCGGACTGCGGTCACTGCAAGACCCACACAAAAGCGAAGGCGGAGCCCACCCCGGTTGTGGATCTGCCGCTCGGCGTGACCGAGGACCGCGTTGTTGGTTCCCTGGACCTTGAACGGGCGCTGGTCCACGGTGAGAAATCCTTTGAGCCCGGATTGCTTGCGCGGGCCCATCGCGGCTTTTTGTACATCGATGAGGTCAACCTTCTGGAGGACCACATCGTCGATCTGTTGCTCGATGTTGCGGCGTCCGGAGAGAACCGGGTGGAGCGAGAGGGCCTTAGCGTTCGGCACGCGGCCAAGTTTGTTCTGGTGGGCAGTGGTAACCCGGAAGAAGGGGAACTTCGACCGCAGTTGCTCGACCGTTTTGGACTGTCGGTTCAGGTCAGCACGCCCACCGATGTGAAGCAGCGAGTGGAGGTGATTCGTCGGCGGGACGCGTATGAATCCGACCCGGTGGCGTTTGCCAGAAAATGGGCCCGTCGGGAATCGACACTTCGCCGAAAGATTGTCCGTGCGCGTGAAGCACTCGGCAGCGTTCAAGTACCGGACGACCTTCTCGAGGACTGCGCCCGGTTGTGCCTGTCGTTATCCACCGACGGACTGCGCGGCGAACTGACGCTGCTGCGAACGGCGCGCGCGTTGGCAGCGTTTGATGGCGATGACACGGTGACACTCGATCACGTCCGGCGGATCGCGCATCCGGCCCTGCGACATCGTTTACGGCGCAATCCGCTGGATGAGTCCGGTGCAGACGTGCGCATAGACCGTGCTCTGGAAGAGGCGTTCGACGCATGAGCGCGGCCGCTGAAACGGTTTCCGACGCACAGGTCGAGACGCCTTTAACCATTATTGATTTGCTGGCCATCGCCCCGGCGTCGTTCGGCGGGGTGGCCGTACGCGGATTGCCGGGCCCCGGTCGGGATCTGATCCTCGACCGGTTGGCGGCCGCGATGGACACGCCCGTGCGCGTACCGATCGGTGCATCGGAAGATCGCTTGCTGGGCGGACTGGATATCGCCACCACGCTGCAGGCGCAGCGCCCGGTATACCAGTCCGGTCTACTGGAAATGGCGCACAACCGACTGCTTGTGCTCTCCATGGCTGAACGCTTGAGCGGTCATTTCGTAGCGCTGGTCTGCCAGGCCATGGATGCCCAGCAGCTCACCATTGAACGTGAGGGGCGTTCGGCCATTGTGCCGTGCTCGCCCATTGTCGTGGCGCTGGATGAGAGTCTTGAGCCAGACGAGTGTCTGGCCCCGGCGCTGGCTGATCGACTGGCCTTTACGCTGGACGCCAATCTGCGCTACTTGCCGACCTCGGACTGGGCACCGGCCGAGCTTGATGCCGCTCGGGAACGATTCGCATCGCTGGAAATCACCGATGACACGTTGACCACCATCAACGCAGCGGCGATGTCGCTCGGTATCTTCTCGCTGCGCGCCGCAATACAGACCGCGGCGGCGGCACGGGCGCTGGCGGCACGTCGCGCGTCGGATGAGGTCGCGAATGAAGACATTATGCTGGCGTGCCAGCTGGTCCTCGCGCATCGGGTCCGACAGCTTCCACCATGCCCGGAGGCGGACGTCGAGCCAGAGCAACCGGCCCCGGAAGACGACGCGCCGCGTGATGATCATCAGGATGAGGGCGACGGCGTTGCCACTCGCTTGCATGATCAGGTTGTTGAAGCGGTCACCGCTGTTCTGCCGGAACATTTGTTGAAATCCCTCGCTGACGGCGGGCTCGGCGGTGGTCACAAAGGACGCAGCCCGAGCGGCAAAGCACCGCAGCCGGATCGCGGCCGACCGGTCGGCGTCCGTCCGGTCAATCGGTTGGGATCGCAGAAGCTGAATGTTCTGGCCACAGTCAAGGCGGCCGCTCCCTGGCAGCGGCTTCGGGCGTCGGCAAACGGTCGTTTGCGGGTGTTACCCGAGGATTTCCGAGTCACGCGCTACAAACCGCGCACCAGGATGACCACTGTGTTTGTCGTGGACGCGTCTGGCTCGTCCGCAGCTCGCCGTCTCGCGGAAGTAAAAGGCGCTGTCGAACTGTTGCTGGCAGAGTGCTACGTCACGCGTGCGCGGGTCGCCGTGGTGGCGTTTCGTGGGGACCATGCCGAGGTGTTGCTCGAACCCACGCGGTCATTGACACGCGCGCGGCGTCGTCTCGCGGACTTGCCCGGCGGCGGCGCAACACCGCTGGCCGATGCCATCGATGTGACACGTGATCTTTGCGAACAGCTGCGCCGCGCATCGGAAAAGGCGCAGGTTATTTTTCTGACCGACGGCCACGGTAATGTCGGCCGAGATGGTGTCCCCGGACACCCGGATGCGACTGAGCATGCGTTGTCCGCGGCTTGGGAATATCAAGTGCTCGATGTGCCAAGCATTGTGATTGACACATCTCGCCGCCCGCGCGACCGGGCGCGTCGCATCGCTGACGCACTCGGCGCTCGCTATTTGCCTCTGCCCTATGCAGACGCCGGCGCGCTCGCCGGCGCGGTGGGCGGCGACCAGAGCGGGGCGAGATCATGACCTCTCACGCCCGTCGCCTGCAATCGCTGGACGCCTGTGAAAGGCAGGTCTTTACCATTCCCACCGAAACCGTGGACTGGCATGCAGAGTCCATCGGCGCCGGACCGTTAATCGTTTTGCTTCACGGGACGGGTTCGTCGACCCATTCGTGGCGAACATTCGCGCCCGCTCTGGCAGATCGCTACGAAGTGGTGTCGTTCGATTTACCGGGCCATGCGCGAAGCCGGCTGAAGGCGGATCACGCGCTCACCCTGCCCGGCATGGCTTCGGCGCTGGCCGACGCGTTGGCGGTCAAGGACTGGGTGCCCTCGGGCCTTGTCGGACACTCAGCGGGCGCGGCGGTTTGCGTTCAGCTGATGCTGGACCATTTGCCCGCCGATGTGCCCATTGCGTCATTGAACGGGGCCTTTGTTCCGTTCGGTGGCCCGATTGGGCAGTGGTTTGGGCCGTTGGCTCGATCGTTGGCCGGCAATGGCGCGGTCGCCCGCATGATCGCCGGGCGCGCCGAGTCACCCGGCGCGGTTGAGCGCGTATTGGATAGCACAAGCTCGCGCATCGACGACGTGTTTCTTTCCGGTTACCGACACTTGTTTGGCCAGCCAGGGCATATCAGAGCCACGCTTGGAATGATGGCGAGCTGGGACCTGTGGCCCATGCGCGTGCGGCTCGACGAGTTGACGGCGCCGACGACGTTTTTTTTCGGTGAGCGCGACACCACCGTTCCCCCGCACCAGGCCAGTGAAACCGTTGTCCGGGTGTCGTCCGGCACCGCGCATTCGCTCGGTCCGCTTGGCCATCTCGCCCACGAGGAAGACGGGCCCGGTGTGGCGGCTCATGTGCACAACGCGCTGACCCGCGGCGCGGCGTCCCTGACGAAGGACCAGAAATGATGAAGACCCTCGCTCCCAACGTCCGTGATACCTACCAGAAAGACATCACCGCGTGTCGCCAGATGCTTCGCGTGGGGTCGCATTCGTTTTTCGCTGCCTCATTGCTCTTGCCGCGTGAAGTGCGCGATCCGGCTTCGGCCCTGTACGCTTTTTGCCGGCTTGCGGACGATGCTGTGGACCAGGGCGCCACGCATGAAGATGCCATCGCTGAGTTGCGTAACCGACTTGAGCGTTTGTACGAGGGGTACCCGCTGGCGTGTCCTGCCGACCGTGCGTTGTCGAATGTTGTGCGCGTGTTCCGGATTCCGCAGGCGCTGCCCGAGGCCTTGATCGAGGGTTTTGAATGGGACGTGGCCGGTCGGCGATGCCATACCGTATCGGAAGTGTACGACTACGCAGCGCGGGTCGCGGGCACGGTCGGCGCCATGATGGCGATGCTGATGGGTGTGCGCTCACCGGATATTCTGGCCCGGGCCTGTGACCTTGGCGTGGCGATGCAGCTCACCAACATCTGTCGGGACGTTGGCGAGGACGCCCGCGCAGGCCGTCTCTATCTGCCACTCGATCTGATGGAAGCGCAGGGTATTGATCACGAGGCCTGGTTGCGCAAGCCGGTATGGACCCCCGCGGTCGGTGAAGTGGTTCAGTCGCTGCTTGATGCCGCAGATGTCCTTTATCGGCGATCGGCTAGCGGTATCGCGCAGTTGCCGGTGGGCTGTCGACCCGGCATCAACGCCGCGCGCTGGATTTACTCGGATATCGGCAGAAAGATCGAGCGCAACGGACTGAACTCGGTGGACTACCGGGCAGTCGTGAGCCAAAGCCGCAAGTCCGTGCGGCTGATCCGGGCGCTGATCTCCACCTTGCGACCGCGCGCGCGGGACTACGCGCCGCCGTTGAAAGAGGTCGCGTTTCTGGTGGAGGCGGCATTTCCGGGGCGTACACTGACACGGGGCTGAGCCCGCGCTCGCACACTATTTGTCACGGCAGAAATCCTGCCCGAGTTGGGCAATAACAGCTGCGCGTTTGCGTCGGCTGACCGGGACACGGGAGCCATCTGCCAGCTCAATTTGCCAGCTTGGCGATGTCCGCCACACCCTGACCACCGCGTCATTATGGACCCAGTGCGATCGGTGAACACGCAGTCCGCGTTTGCCAAAGGCCGTTTCGACATCCTGCATTGCGCCAAGAATCATGGCCCGACCCCGCATCGTCACGACGTTCAGATAATGGAGATCTGACGACACGGAAACGAGATCACGACCGATAGCCGGTGGAAGTCGAGCTAAAAAAGAGCTCGCCGGATCGGAGGAATCTTCCAACGGTGCCTGAGCTTGCGTGCTCTTCGGATCATTGTTCTCTCGCCGTTGCGTGAACGCAATGGGCGCCGCGTTGATCAGGCACCACGCTGCCAGATACGAGGGCGCGAGCTCGATGCCTTCGACAACAACGGCAGCTAGAGTGGAGGTCCCTGCGACCTGATCGAGCCAGCCCCGCTCATCAACGGCTTCAAGAACGGGAAACAGCCACTCCAGCAAAAGGGCGCACGGTGCAAAGACGACGACGCCGGCAATGCCGGCAGCGGCGATGAGGCGCCAGTCGCGCAATGCGGGAAACCACAGCGCCAGACGGCGTGCACACAACACGGCGATACTGAGACCGATCCCGATATGCGCCGCCCAGAAAAGAAGTCGGGAAATCAGCGGAAGCCCTGCGCTTGCGTCGGGCGACAGAACGGCAAAGAGCACCGTCAGCGCCGCTCCGATCATCAGTAGCTGGCGAGTGAACAGGAAGGAAGCCGTCATAACGAGCAGTGTACACGGGCGGGTCCATACCGTTGGTGCAGCGCTCCTGCCGTTCGTGCAATTTGTGCGATTTCAGTCTTTTGCGACAATCGGCCACGTGCAAGGCTCACTGCAACCATGAATGACGCATACGCGAGGACACACACGATGAACACACGATTTTTGCACGTCACTTTGTCTGTCTGGTTTGCCGTTTCCGGGGCCGCGGTGCTCGCCGACTCGGAAAGTGGTTTTTACGCCACTGCGACGGTTGGCCTCGGATTTCTGGGGGAGCAACGTCTGGACTATCGCGATGCCATGACAACCTCAAGCGCAGACGCTGATTTTGGCGCGTCGTTCACCGGTGGCGTAGCGTTTGGATTCAGGCTCAATCCCCGCTGGCGTCTGGAGAGTGACGTGCTGTACCGGCGCAATGATCTGGACGACGTGACGCTGCAGGGTGTCGGCGCCAGTACGGGCGGTGACTTCGCCTCATTCAGTATCGGTTTTAACGTGTTGCGGGATTTCGGCGTGGCATCCTCCGATCGCCTGCGGTGGTATGCCGGGGTCGGGCTCGTGTTCGTGCAGGAGGTGGATATCGACTTTGAAGTTGGTGGGGCGGAGACATCATTCGAGACCGATGAGGTCGGTTTTCAGTTGCAAGTGGGCGGGCGCTACTCGCTGTCGGATCAACTCTATCTTGATGCCGGTGCGCGCTATCTGAGCGTGTCCGGTGCCGAACTTGAGTTTCCGGCGAATACGAGCCGTGTCGTGACGTCGGACTACACACCGCTGACCATCACGGTCGGGGTCGGATGGCAGTTCTGAATTGATCCGTCAGCGCCGCGTCCGGAACGGCAGCAGGCGCTGCACCCAGGGTTGCACGAACCGGTCCAGCGACAGGCTTTCGTGCATGGTAAGGGCCTTCGCGGACTTCGGTGCGGCAACGATCGATCGTGTGTAGAAGGGCGTGTCTTCGAGTGTCTGAATAAGGGTCGGTGGTTCCGCCGCGGCGATTGGACGTCGCATGCCCCACAGGCCGCGTGGCAGTTCGTATTGCTCAAGCGGCTCAGCGTGCTCAAGCCGGCCATCCTTGTGTATCACCATCGACATGGATTTGCCCGCGTGGGATTTCGGAGTGGTGTGGTACGTGATGCGCGTGGCGTTACCGATGTGTTGACGGCTCCAATGCCACTTGCGAAAGGAAACCGGAAGCGGGACGGTGCCTGAATTGGCATCGAAGTAGCCCTGACCTTGCCATCGCAACGCCGGATCGGTCAGGGCCACATCAAGGCGAGTTCGCGGGGCATATGGCCACCACTTCTGCTGCCCTTCGTCGTCGAGCGTAAGCGGGTCGTTTGTAACGCAAGTCGGTGTGACGGTGATGCGGCCGGTCACGGATCGCGGTATTGGTACCGCGCGGTCACAAATCTCGATGTGCAGGCGCGTGCCGTCAAAGTGCAGTCGATTTGTGCCGAGCGCGAATGTGTTGGTGTCTCGGCTGATCTGGCTCTCGTTGTATTCGGAGAGCACCCAGCGGCGTTGGCCTTTGGAGTACACCCCGAGATTAAACGCGCAATACCGCTCTGCCGGGGCGGCCGAACGGCGGAGTGCCCGGAAGTAATGGGGTGAGAACACGCTGCCCACAAACGCAATCATCACGATGTGATGCCGATGGTCGGCGCTCGTGCCGTCCACGTACCACCACTTATACCCGCCGTCGGGTACCCCCGTGTCGAAGACTGGAAAATGCATTGCGTTTGCCGCCGATCCTTAGGCCTGATTCGCTGCATCGCAGCAAGAAGGGTCGCGCCGAGTGCCGCACTTGCCGCCCACTAGTGTCTATGCTAAATGACAATTAATGCGACAACAAACATTGACAGTCGCGACCATGATAAGCGCAGGGGAGTTTCGATGGACACAGCAGCAACACAGGTAGAGGACTGCCTGCGGGGTGCCGTCGACCGTGCGCACCATGATGATTGCCCGCCGCGCTTCCAGGAGGCGCTCGAGTACGCGCTTTTTCCGGGCGGCGCCCGGATTCGTCCCAAGCTCTCTCTTGCTGTTGCGCAGGCCTGCGCGACCGACCGACCGGCTGTTTCTGTGGCCGCCGCCGCGTCCGTGGAACTGATTCACTGCGCGTCGCTCGTGCACGACGATCTGCCGTGTTTTGACGACGCTGCGACCCGCCGGGGTAAACCAGCGCTCCATGTGGCCTTCGGCCAGCGCCTCGCCGTGTTGGTCGGCGATGCCTTGATTGTGATGGCGTTCGACACCCTCGCCAGAGCGGCCCGCGACTGTCCGTCGCGCCTCCCGACGATGCTGCTGGCGTTATCGCGCGGCATCGGCGCGCCCACAGGCATCGCCGCGGGTCAGGCGTGGGAGTGTGAGGACAGCCCCACGCTTGATCGTTATCAGCGCCAGAAAACCGGTGCGCTGTTTGTCGCTGCGACGGAGATTGGCGCCGCCTCGGCCGGCGCCGCGGTAGACGGCTGGGCACCGCTCGGGCAGGGCCTTGGCGAGGCCTATCAGGTGGTCGACGACATCCTCGATGTCACAGCGGACCCCGAAGAGATCGGCAAACCGGTCGGCCAGGACTCTGATCTCGTTCGTCCCAATTCCGTTCTCCAGCGCGGTATGCGTGAATCTGAGAAGTATCTCGAAGGCTTGCTCGAGAATGTGGCCAGTTCCATTCCGGCGTGTCCGGGCGAGCGCGAGTTGCGGCAACAGATTCGCCACGAATCCGATCGATTCATGGACATGGCGTTGCTGCGCATCGCCGCCGCCTGATTCCATTGCAACATCTGTTTGAACCGGCCGATGCGCATGTGGCCCCGTCGGGGCTCCATCGCCGCTGGCTTGCTTTTCGCAACCGGCTCCTTGCGAGTCCAAGGTTTCGTCGAGCGGCCCATCGCTTCTGGCCCACCCGGCGCATTGCGCAAAGGCAGGCCAGCGAGCTGTTCGATCTGATCGCTGGCTTTGCGTATTCACAAATTCTGATGGCGTGCGTGCGGCTGGATGTATTCGACCGTCTTCGATCGGGACCGCTGCGTAGCGATCGCCTTGCCGGCCATGGCGGCCTTGACGAACTCGCGTGGTCAGACCTTCTTCGCGCGGCCGCTTCCCTTGATCTCTTGAGTCCGGTGGGCGACGGCGAGTACGTGGCGGGGCGTTTGGGTGTCGTGATGATGGAGGATGCGTCGCTGCAGGCGATGGTTCATCACCACGAACACCTTTACCGCGATCTGGTGGATCCGGTCGCGCTGATGCGCGGCGATACGGATCACGCGGCGCTCAATGCGTACTGGCCTTATGCAGGTGGAGACGGGCTGTCACGGGATGCGGCGACACGCTATTCGGACCTGATGGCAGCGTCCCAGCCTATGGTGGCCGAGCAGGTGATCGACGCTTTCGATTTCCGGCGTTTCCGTCGTCTTCTGGATGTGGGCGGTGGCAGCGGCGCGTTCCTGCGCGCAGTAGCGGTGGCGGCGCCTGATCTTGAGTTGTCGCTGTTTGATTTGCCGCCCGTGGCCGATCTGGCGAGACAATCGCTGGCCGATGCCGGTCTTGCGGCGCGCTCCTCCGTGCACGGCGGTGATTTTCGGCGCGATGCTTTGCCGCAAGGGCATGATCTGATTTCCCTGGTTCGCATTGCGCACGATCACGACGACGACACCGTCCTCGGACTGCTTGAGCGTATTCGTGATGCGCTGGCGCCAGGTGGCGCGATTTTGATCGCCGAGCCGATGGCCGGCACACGCGAGGCGCGGCGTATGGGTGATGCGTATTTCCGGGTCTATCTACGGGCGATGGGCACCGGGCGCCCGCGGACTCCCGACGAGCTCGCCGGTCTTCTGCGGCGGGCCGGTTTCCGTGCCCCGGTCATGCACAAAACGACGATCCCGATGCTGGCCCGAGTGCTGTCATGTCAGGTAGATACGTGACAATGTCAGCAGTAGTTGACAACTCGAAGCGTCAGCGTAGACTGACAATCTACACTCTTTCTCCCGATCAAAAACACGAACGACGACAGCGGTAAATGAGCGACTCTTCACTACAGGCGAAAGCCGTGGTCTTCGAGCGTCCGAACGCACTTGTGCTGGCGGACCTCCCGCTGACCGCACCCGGTCAGAACGACGTCGTCGTCGATGTTGAATTCTCGGGAATAAGCACAGGCACCGAGCGGTTGTTGTGGAACGGCGCCATGCCGTCTTTTCCGGGGCTCGCCTATCCGCTGGTGCCGGGCTATGAAACGGTTGGGCAGATTGTGGATGCCGGTCTGGATCAACGGTCGCGCATCGGCGAACGTGTGTTTGTCAGCGGCGCAGACTGCTTTGGTGATGTGCGCGGTTTGTTCGGCGGGTCAGCGTCACGCCTCGTGGTGCCATCCGAAAAGGCGCTGCGTATCAGTACCTCGGTCTATGACAAGGGAACCTTGCTGGCGCTCGCTGCAACAGCCTTGCACGCCATTCGTGGTGCCGGACACTCGGCCGCACCCGATCTGATTATTGGTCACGGCGTGTTGGGTCGGTTACTTGCCCGGCTGTCGCTGGCGATGACCGGTGTGCCGCCCACGGTCTGGGAAGTCGACTCCGGCCGCTTTGCCGGCGCACAAGGCTATGACGTTTTGCGTCCGGAAAAAGATACGCGCCACGACTACCAGCATATTTATGACGTCAGCGGCGACGCGGACATCCTCGATGATCTGGTCAAGCGGATTGCGCCGGGTGGCGAGATTGTGCTGGCTGGCTTCTATTCAAAACGACTGTCATTCACTTTCCCGCCCGCATTCATGCGCGAAGCACGCTTCCGCATCGCTGCTGAGTGGAAGCGGGTAGATCTTCGGAATGCGCACCGCATGGTCGAGGATGGTGCGCTTTCACTGGACGGGCTGATTACACACACCGTGCCGGCGTCGGAAGCGTCGATGGCCTACGACACGGCATTTGGTGATCCCAATTGCCTGAAAATGGTGATGGACTGGAGAACGCTGCAATGAGCGCGACCGAAGCAGACGTCATCAAGACGCAAACCGTGAACGGACAGGCCGCCATGCATGAGCGTCTGCGCGAGGAGGCGTCGCAGGAATCCGAGCCAGTGGCCACCGAAGAGGTGACCAAGGAAACGCAGATCATCGCCATTTACGGCAAGGGCGGCATCGGTAAGAGTTTTACGCTGTCCAATCTGTCTTACATGATGGCGCAGCAGGGCAAAAAAGTGCTGCTGATCGGGTGTGACCCGAAAAGCGATACCACCTCATTGCTGTTTGGCGGCAAAAGCTGCCCGACCATCATTGAAACCTCTGCTCGTCTCAAGGAGGCGGGGGACCCCGTCACCATCGGCGATGTCTGCTTCAAGCGTGACGGTGTGTTCGCCATGGAGCTCGGTGGTCCGGAAGTCGGTCGGGGCTGCGGTGGTCGCGGCATCATTCACGGCTTCGAGATCATGGAGAAGCTGGGCTTCCACGAATGGGATTTCGATTACGTGCTGCTCGACTTCCTGGGTGACGTGGTGTGCGGTGGCTTTGGTCTGCCGATCGCCCGTGACATGTGCCAGAAAGTCATCGTCGTCGGTTCAAATGATCTTCAGTCGCTCTATGTGGCCAACAACGTGTGCTCGGCTGTGGAGTATTTCCGCAAGCTCGGCGGCAACGTGGGTGTGGCCGGTATGGCGATCAACAAGGATGATGGCACGGGCGAGGCGCACGCATTCGCCGAAGCGGTGGGCATTCCGGTGCTGGCCGCTATTCCGGCCGATGACGACATCCGGCGCAAGAGCGCTAACTACGAGATTGTGGGCAAGCCAGGCGGGCCCTGGGCGTCGCTGTTCGAAGAGCTCGCGACCAACGTGGCTGAAGCGCCACCGAAACACCCCACGCCCTTGTCGCAGGACGGACTGCTTGGTCTGTTTAGCGGTGAGTCCGTCGGTGCAGGCGTCACGCTGACGCCGGCCACCATGGAAGATATGAGCGGCAAGTCCGTGATCGAACGGCCATCGCTGGAGGTCGTTTACGACAACGTCTGACCATGACCGATACGCCAACCAACAACGCGAACACGAGCGCTCCGGCCCCGGCCAGCGGCTGCCACGCCAAGGATGAGCTGCGTAAGTCAGCCGCCGCTGCGGGCAAGGCCGAGCTGCTTGAGAAGTACGCGAAGGACTATCCGATGGGGCCGCACGATCAGCCTCAGTCGATGTGTCCGGCGTTCGGTTCGTTGCGTGTTGGGCTGCGCATGCGGCGTACCGCCACGATTCTCTCCGGATCGGCGTGTTGCGTGTATGGACTGACGTTTACGTCCCATTTTTATGGCGCGCGACGCACCGTTGGCTACGTCCCGTTCAACTCAGAAACGCTGGTCACCGGCAAACTGTTCGAGGACATCCGTGAGGCGGTACACGATCTGGCTGATCCGGAGCAATACGATGCTGTGGTGATCACCAATCTCTGTGTGCCCACGGCATCCGGCGTGCCTTTGCAATTGCTGCCGAAGGAAATCAACGGTGTGCGCATCATCGGTATCGATGTGCCAGGTTTTGGTATTCCGACGCACGCTGAGGCCAAGGATGTACTGGCCGGCGCGATGCTCAACTACGCGCGGCAAGAGATTGAAAGCGGACCGGTCGCGGCCATGGCCGATCAGCAGGACGACGATCGCCCGAGTGTGACGTTGCTTGGCGAAATGTTCCCGGCCGATCCGGTCAGCATCGGCGGTTTGTTGGAGCCATTGGGCCTGCGCGCGGGACCCGTTGTGCCTACGCGCGAATGGCGCGAACTGTATTCCGCTCTGGAGGGGCGCGTCGTCGCGGCTATCCATCCGTTTTACACCGCCTGCGTGCGCGAATTCGAAGCGGCCGGACGTCCCATTGTCGGGTCGGCGCCGGTTGGGCACGACGGCACAGACGCATGGCTTCGGGCCATCGGCGAAGCGGCGGGCGTGTCCGAGGAGCGGATCGAGGCGGCACGAAATGCCGTGCTGCCGGCGATCAAAGGTGCCATTGCAGCGTCGCCGATCAACGCGCGAATCACGCTGTCTGGTTATGAAGGCTCGGAATTGATCGTTGCCCGATTGCTGGTTGAGTGCGGCGCGGATCTCAAATATGTGGGATCGGCCTGTCCCAAGACGGCATGGTCGGCTGCGGATCGTGAATGGCTTGAAGCTCGCGGGGTTCAGGTGCAGTACCGCGCCTCGCTCGAGCAGGATTGTCAGGCGATCCTCGACCACAAACCGGACCTGGCCATTGGCACCACCCCGGTGGTGCAAAAGGCCAAAGAACTTTCCATACCTGGTCTGTATTTCACCAACCTGATTTCTGCACGCCCCCTGAGTGGCATCCCCGGCCCCGGCTCGTTGGCCATGGTTATTAACGGCGCGCTGTCGCAGTCTGATCGCATGGACACCATGCGCGCGTTCTTTGGCGGTGTGGGCGAGGGCGAGAAGGCCGGTGTCTGGCAGGATCTGCCGCGGGTTGCGCCCAAGAAACGCCGCGGCCCGGTTCGTGGACCAAAACGTCGCGCCACACGTGGTGCCACCACCCCGGATACGGGCGAGAAAAAGCGGGTGAACGCCTGATGCTGGTTCTCGACCACGATCGGGCGGGCGGCTACTGGGGCGCGGTATACGTGTTCTGCGCCATCAAGGGTCTGCAGGTCATCATCGACGGCCCGGTGGGCTGCGAGAATCTGCCGGTGACGTCGGTATTGCATTACACCGACGGGCTGCCGCCGCATGAACTGCCCATTGTCGTCACGGGTCTGGGTGAGGAAGAGCTCGGCCAGAAAGGCACTGAAGGCGCGATGAAGCGCGCGCACAAGACGCTCGATCCTTCCAAGCCGAGCGTGGTGGTGACCGGTTCCATCGCCGAGATGATCGGAGGTGGTGTCACACCGGAGGGCACCAAGATCAAACGCTTTTTGCCGCGCACGATCGACGAAGATCAGTGGCAGTGTGCGGATCGGTCCATGTCGTGGCTGTGGTCCGAGTACGGACCCAAAGGCGGCAAGGTGCCGCCCGTGCCCAAGCGCAAGGACGGCGAGAAGCCGCGCGTCAATATCATCGGGCCCGCCTACGGGCACTTCAACATGCCGTCCGATCTGGCGGAGATCACCCGCCTGATTGAGGGCCTCGGCGCGGAGGTCAATCTGACGTTCCCGCTCGGCAGCCTCCTCACGGACGTACCGAAACTTGCGAACGCAGAGGCGAATGTCTGCATGTACCGCGAGTTCGGAAGAATGCTGTGCGAACAGCTCGATCGGCCGTACCTCCAGGCGCCGATCGGGCTGCACAGCACCACCGCGTTCCTGCGCGAACTCGGTGACATTCTCGGGCTGGACCCTGAGCCGTTCATCGAGAAAGAGAAGCACACGACCATCAAGCCGCTGTGGGATTTGTGGCGGTCGGTGACGCAGGATTTCTACGCGACGGCGAGCTTCGCCATTGTCGCAAACGAAACCTACACGCGCGGTGTGCGCAATTTTCTGGAGGAAGACATGGGCATGCCGTGCACGTTCGCGGTGAGTCGACGTGCGGGTCAGAAGACTCGCAACGACGAAGTGCGCGAACTGACGCACACCAAAACACCCATGATGATGTTCGGCAGTTACAACGAACGGATGTATCTGTCCGAGATCGGTGCCAGAACGATGTTCATTCCGGCTTCCTTCCCGGGCGCGATCATCCGGCGTCATACCGGCACGCCGTTCATGGGTTACAGCGGCGCCACCTATTTGATGCAGGAAATCTGCAACGCGATGTTTGACGCGCTGTTCCACATTCTTCCCCTCGGCAGTGAGCTCGACAAAACGCCGAGCACACCGACGCGACAAACGCGTTCGTTGCCCTGGGACGACAATGCGAAGGCTCGACTCGACGAGATTGTCGAAAAAGCGCCGGTCCTTATACGAATTTCAGCTGCCAAGACGCTTCGCGACGCGGCAGAGAAACAGGCCAGACTGCTCAGTCTCAGCAGTGTGGATCTGGATTGCGTGGTGCACGCCGCGCAAAACGCCAGCGCAGCCGCATGACGGTTGGGCGGACACTATGGACAGCGACCGTCGCAGACGAGACACGGAGTGAAATGAATTGGGCGAGGCAATCTGCGACCACAAGTCGTACCGCGAAATGCCTGGCACCACTATGCAACCACTACGGAACTGACCAATGACACAGACGATTGTGCAACACACCACAGAGGCTCGACCTGTTACGCCAGCGAGATCGCTCGGCGAATGGCTTGTGCTGGGGTGCAGTTTTGCCGCCGTTCTGCCCATTGCTCTGGCAGCGTCGCTGTCGGGCTGGCGTTGGCAGCCGTGGCCACCGGGACGCAAGGGGTACCAGAGTGCTTTTCGTGAGGCGACATTGACCGCGCGAAACGTAACGGCCATTGCGTTCTCGGTTACGTAATTCGTAACGCATGAATTTTCGCAGGGAAATGAGTGTTGTTGTGGAGTCCCCGCCGTACGGGATGGGTGCGGTAACTGCCGTAAGGCAAGACAGTAAGGAATCGATCCATGTCTGACCATAACTCGGGAGGATCCATGTCGGGTCTGACCGCTAATGAGGCCAAAGAATTCCACCGCCTGTTCATGGCTGGGTTCATTGGCTTCACCGTGATCGCAATCATCGCCCACTTCCTCGTTTGGCAGTGGCGTCCCTGGTTCCCAGGGGAAGGTGGTTACGCATCGTTGATGGACGGCGCCAATGCCGTCGCTAACCACGTGCTTGCACGTCTGACCTAGGAGGACTGAAAAATGTGGCGTATTTGGCTGATGTTTGATCCGCGAAGAATGCTCATCGCAATGGCAGTCTTCC
Source organism: Pseudomonadota bacterium (assembly GCA_039026595.1). GTDB lineage: Bacteria > Pseudomonadota > Gammaproteobacteria > Steroidobacterales > JBCCMA01 > JBCCMA01. The sequence goes on along the minus strand of JBCCMA010000001.1, from coordinate 40,073 downwards.
TGTTCACGCTGGCAATCTTCATTCACTTTATCGTGTTGAGTACCGACCGATTCAACTGGATTGAAGGGCCTGGCGCAGCAGACGTGTCGTCGTTCCAAACGCTGGACAGGGTGGCGTATCACGCCGAACTGGACGCGTTGGATACGCGCGTCGGTTGATGCAAAAAGTGTAGCGTGCGGTCCGTCGCAATCCGGCGGCCCGCGCGTTATATCCGGGGTGAGAACCCCAACAGTTTTATTTGATTGCCGAAAGGGGATCGATATTTGAGTTAGGTATGCACGGCGCCACCGCCCTCGCGATGAGTCATCGACGCACACTGCGAGGTGGAGCAAATTGTGGATCGCGGCACCGCTTCTCAGCGCGGTGTGAGTTCTGATTCACTGCTGTGGGTGGTGGTTTGCCGTGCTCTTTTTTGTCGAGGTCTGCCTGGCTCGCGACGCGCTGTCTTGGTTGGCGCCCCCGCAGAGCGCAGTATCGACAAAACGATCGGCCGGGTAGCGTTGCTCCCGGCCGTTTTTTTTACAAATCAGGCCCCATGTGGCCGGATCAGGCAGGTTTGTTACCCTGTCGCGACCCTTGAGCCGAACGGTCATGATGTCGAATAACTCAACGATTGCTTTGTACTTTGCAGCGCTTGCGCTTGCGGGCGGCGTTGACGTGGCGGCAGCAGAGGACCCTGCGCCTGAAGCTCGTCCGCCACTTGAGACTGTGGTGGTCACCGCAACGCGCACCGAGCAACGTCAACGGGAGGCTGCCATCCGAACCGACGTCATCGGCGACAACGTGCTGAAGGGCAGCGGATCGCGAAATCTTGCGGACGCGATCAGCTACCTGCCGTTGGCCCGCAGCGAAAACAACTGTCAGAACTGCAACACCACGGAAATCCAGCTTCTCGGGCTCCCCGGAGCGTACAACCAGATCCTTTTCGACGGTCTGCCGCTGTTCACAGGCGTCGCGTCGGTGTACGGGGTCGAGCAGATACCCGCGCCGCTTGTAAAGCAAATCGAGGTCCTGAAGGGGGGCGCGTCTGCACTTTACGGGCCGGGCGCCGTCGCCGGGGTGGTCAACGTGATCCCGATCCGCCCGACGGAAGACGGGTTGAAAGCGTATGCCGTGCGTGAGGATCGACAGGGCGAGCCTTTCACCTCGTTTGGTGCTCTGGGTACAAAGGTGTCGAGCGACGGGCGTGCGGCAATTTCTGCGTTTGCTCAGGTCGATCGACAGAACCCACTCGACCTGAATGACGACGCGTTCACGGAGCTTGTTGATCGGGACCTGGTTACGGCCGGTTTCCTGAGCCGTCTGGCCGTCGGCGAAACATCCGAGTTTCTGCTCAATTACCAGTTCACAGGAGAAGAGCGCCGCGGCGGCAATCGTCTCGACCAGCCGGCGTTCCTTTCTAATGTTGCAGAAGACATTGAGACCGACCTGCATCGCGGCGCACTCAGCTTTCGTAGTCAGTGGGATGCGCAAACCCGGATCGAAGCCATCTACGGTTTGTCCACGGTTGATCGGGCCACCTTTTACGGTGGCCTCTGCGATGTTGAAACGGATCCCACCGAAGCTGGATTCGACCAGCAGGCGTTCGACGCCGCCGTCGCCGTCTCGCGCAATCAGTTCGGTGCCACCGACGATCGGCTGCAATACGCCGAGCTGCGGGTGGACGCGCAGCGCGGTGCGCACAGCGTGAACATGGGCCTACAGTATCGGGACGAGTCGGTGACCGACGACAACCAGTCGGTCGATGGCAACGTGATCAATGTCCTTCTTGACGAGCGCTTCAGTGTCTTCGGATTGTTCGCGCAGGACGAGTGGACGCTGTCAGAGAAACTGCGTGTCTTCGGCGGGCTGCGGGCCGACAAGAGTTCCGAGGTGGATGACGTGATTTTGTCGCCGCGTGTGGGCCTGTGGTACTCGCCCGACCGAACGTTGGTTCTACGTGCAAACCTGTCCACCGGTTTTCGAGCGCCCGAGGTGTTCAATGAGGATGTGCATATCGATACGTTGGGCGCCGATCCCATCCGTACGCGCAATGCACCGGACCTCGTCGAAGAGCGTTCTACGTCGATGTCCATCGGCTTCGATCTGGACCCGGAGTGGCGCGATGGTATTTTCAGTTTTGACGGTCAGGCCTACGTCACGCGTCTCGACGACACCTTCTTTCTGGGCGATATCCAGACCGACGCAACGGGCGGCCTGTTTCAGGTTCGCTCCAACGCCGGCCGCAGCCAAGTACTGGGTGCTGAGTTAACGGCCAACGCGCGACCGACCACGGCGTTGCAGTTGTCCGCCAGTGTCGCCTACGTGGATGCCCGCTTTGACGACACCCAGATCGTATTCGAGGAGGGTACGCAGCAGGTTGCCACCGACCGGTATCTGAAAACGCCTAATTGGGTGGGGGCGGCGCAAGCGCTGTATGTTGCTCCTCGAAACTGGGATCTGTTCGCCGGGCTGAGGTTCACAGGGCCCATGTCCGTCCTCGACAACAACGCGGGTGAGCTCGTTCGTACAGACAATTTCATTGAGATGGACCTGTCGGCAACGCGGCATATCGAAACCGCATCGGACCTCCATCTCGATGTCGCCTTTGGCGTGCGCAATGCGTTTGACAGTTTCCAGGACGATCTGCAGCTTGGAGCGAATCGAGACAGCGATTTCGTTTACGGGCCGCGGCTCCCACGGACCTTTTTTGTCAGCCTGACCCTGGAGTTGTGATGCGCCAGCTACTTCTCATCTTATTCCTGTTCACAAGCCACAGCCCGGCGCTGGCCGACGGCGACGGCGAGGCCCCGTTCACAACGGATCTGATGGTGATGGACGCCGGTGTGATGAAACCGAGCCGACTCGATCCGGAGACAGAGACAATCGTTGTGTATTTTGGCGCGAGCTGGTGTCCCCCGTGCCGCGCGTTTATCCCGACGCTAAAAGAGGTTGCGGCGCGGTGGCGTCAACAGAAGCGCTCGGTCGAGGTCGTCTTCTTTAGCGCCGACGGGAGCTGCGACGCGATGGAAGAGTACATCCGCCGCGAGCGCATGCCCTGGCACTTCGTGTCTTGCCGGGGCCGCGAACGGATGCCGGCCATCGCCGGGCTTCGCGGTCAGCCGCTGCCGGGCGTTGTGGTGCTGGATCGGCAGGGCCGCGTTCTGGACACCAGCTACCAGAACCACAAGAAAAGCGATCACGAGAGCACCCTCGCACGGGCGGACGCGTTCACGGCGCCGCCATAACGTCCGGCCTCGCCCGAGCGCTTAATTGATAGATTCCGTCTATCGAAAATCGATACATTAAATACTGTATTTATCACCCGTGTCGGGTGTTAAATAGCGCCCTCAGTAAAGGAGGTTCCCGTTATGAGCGACACCCGTTCTCTCGCCTCTTCCGCTGACGCAGAACAACCCTCAACCGCACGCGTCACGAAGATTTCGGACTCGGGTAAATGCCCGGTCATGCACGGTGGCAACACCGCCGCCAACGAGCCGGTCACCAAATGGTGGCCCACGGCTCTCAACCTGGACATCCTCCATCAGCACGGTGCGCGCACCAACCCGATGGATGAGGACTTCAACTATCGCGAAGCCGTCTCGAAGATTGACTTCAAGGCGCTGCGCGACGACATGCATGCCCTTCTGACCGATAGTCAGGAGTGGTGGCCCGCCGACTACGGTCACTACGGCGGTTTCATGATCCGCCTGGCGTGGCATTCAGCCGGCTCGTACCGTATTCAGGACGGTCGCGGCGGCGGTGGCGGTGGCAACATCCGATTTGCCCCGCTGAATTCCTGGCCCGACAACGCCAGCCTCGACAAGGCGCGCCGTCTGCTCTGGCCGATCAAGAAAAAGTACGGTAACGCGCTCTCCTGGGCCGATCTCATTCTGTACGCGGGCACCGCGGCGTACGAGTCGATGGGTCTCAAGCCCTTTGGTTTCGGTTTCGGACGCGAAGACCTGTGGGGACCGGAGACGGACATCAACTGGGGCGCCGAAAATGAGTTCCTCGCCCCCAGCGAAAACCGGTACGCGGATGTGGAGGACGCCTCCACGCTGTCGAACGGTCTGGCTGCGGCGCACATGGGGCTGATCTACGTAAACCCGGAAGGTGTGAACGGCGAACCCAACCCGGTGCGCACGGCCGGCCACGTGCGTGAGACCTTCGCGCGCATGGCGATGAACGACGAGGAGACGGCAGCGCTGACCTGCGGTGGCCATACGGTGGGTAAAGCGCACGGTGCCCGTGAAGACGGCACGGTGGGCGTGGCACCTGAGGGCGCCGGCATCGAGCATCAGGGTCTTGGGTGGGTCAACGACCAGCACGGCAAAGACGCGAACAAGGCGTTTACGTCCGGTCTGGAGGGCGCGTGGACCACGCACCCGACCAAGTTCGACATGGGCTACTTCGAGATGCTCTTCGGCTATGAGTGGGAACTGCGCAAGTCACCGGCGGGTGCCTGGCAGTGGGAACCGATTGACATCAAGGAAGAGCACAAAACGGTCGACGCGACCGATCCGTCGATCCGTCACAACCCGATCATGACCGACGCGGACATGGCCATGAAGATGGATCCGAAGTACCGCGAGATCTGCGAACGGTTCATGGCGGACGAAGCGTATTTCCGCGACACGTTCGCGCGGGCGTGGTTCAAGCTGTGCCACCGCGATATGGGCCCGCGCTGCAACTACATCGGACCGGATGTGCCGCAGGAAGATCTGATCTGGCAGGACCCGATTCCGGCCGGCAACACCGGCTACGATGTGGACGCATTGAAGAAGGCCATCGATGCCACCGATTTGTCGACGGCCGACCTGGTCGCCACCGCGTGGGACAGTGCCCGCACCTACCGGGGTTCGGACCGACGTGGCGGCGCCAACGGCGCGCGCATTCGTCTGGCGCCGCAGCGGACGTGGGAAGGCAATGAGCCAGAGCGGCTCGACCGCGTGTTGAGCGTGCTGGAGCCCATCGCCGAAAAACACGGTGCTTCCATTGCTGACACGATTGTGCTGGCTGGCAATGTGGGGGTGGAGCGCGGCATCAAGGCGGCGGGCTTTGACGCCAGCGTACCCTTCCTGCCCGGACGCGGCGACGCCACGGCGGAACACACCGACGCGCCGTCGTTCGACTATCTCGAACCGCACGCTGACGGCTTCCGTAACTTCAGCAAGCCGAATCTGTCGGTAAGTGCGGAAGAGATGATGCTCGACCGGGCTCAGCTTCTGGGCATCACCGCCCAGGAGATGACTATTCTGGTCGGCGGTCTGCGCGTGTTGGGCGCGAACTTCGGTGGTTCGAAGGACGGTGTGTTCACTGACCGCGTGGGTGCGTTGACGACGGACTTCTTCGCCAACCTCACCGACATGTCGTACGAGTGGGCGCCGGCGGGCACCGACAGTTATGTGCTGCGTGATCGGGCATCAGGCGATGTGAAGTTCACTGCGACCAGCGCCGATCTCGTGTTTGGCTCAAGCTCAATACTCCGAGCCTATGCCGAGGTTTATGCGCAGAACGACAGCGGTGAGAAGTTCGTACGCGACTTCATCGCCACGTGGAATAAGGTGATGGACGCCGACCGGTTTGACGTTCGCCACTAGGCTTCCACCGGCCTGATAAAGAAAAGCCCGGCGACGGCAGTCGTCCGGGCTTTTTTCATGCCCCACTGAAGGGGCCTCGCCGAAGCGCCGCGCGGTCGTCAAACCGCGCGGCGTTCACGGTGTCAGGGCGCGACGCCACTCGGTCCGGGCGGCTGGAAGAAGCGGGTACGCATCACACCCAGATCCAGGAAGTTCACCACTCCGTCGCCGTTGAAGTCGGCATCCGGCGTATTGGTGAAGAACACCGTGCGGAGCTGCCCGAGATCAACGAAGTTCACCACGCCATCGTTATTGATGTCGGCGTCGCAGACGTTGCCGTAGCCATCTGCGTTGGTGTCACGCTGGTCCGCATTGGGCAGCAGTGTGCAGTTGTCTGCAGCGTCGAACACGCCGTCGCCGTCGGTGTCCACCGGCGGTGTGCTGGGCGTGAAGTTGATGCTAATCAGAAACTCCGGCCCGCCAATGTCATCGCCGCGTGCGACGCGGATCAACACGCGTTGCGCGCCGTTGAGCGTAATGCGCGTGGCCGAGTCGAACGAGCCGGGGCACGCCGCATCCGGATCACCGCCGTCATCCCAGTTGTCGTTCGCCGCCAGCTCATTGGCCGGCGAGCCCGGCGCGCCGTTGTCGTCATGCAGGGACAAAATGGTGTCGATGTTGCTCAAGTCCAGAGACCCGCAGGTATTGACCTGAAGCTCGCCCGCAGACGGTACGTCGTAAACAAACCAGACGTCTGGCGACACAAAACTGGTGCTGTCCGCGCTGCTCGATCCATCGCGGGTCGCGCCGTAGAACGAGAACTCGATTGGCACACTGGCGCTGATCAGTATGGGAGAGTCGAATGCGTCGTTGACCGGCGGCGCTTCCTCGAATGAGGCATTGAGGATGAACCGGCCGTCGGTTGACGTGCTGAAGCGTGACACTCGGATGTACACCGTCTCGGACTGCGTCACGTCCACAGCCACCGCCGAGTCTCGAATGCGCGGGCAGTTCGCGGTGGCGTCACCCCCGGTGCCCTCCCAGTCGTCATTCAGAGCGATCTGGTTAGCGCCCGTTCCCACACTGCCGTCATTGGCATGCAAGGACAACACGGTATCCAGTCCATCAAGGTTTTGACTGCCGCAGCTATTGACGCGCAGCGTGCCTGGCCCCGGCGTGACAAAGCGATACCAGACGTCTTTTTGCGACGCGGCTGTGCCGCTGGTACTGCCATCCTGAGTCGCGCCCACGAGCGTGCCATTGGCCGATTCGAAGATCGTGACGGCACTGCCGAAATTGTCATTGAATGGCGGCAGCGGCACGATAGAGAACGCTCGAGCGGTGCTGCCCGCGCCGATGCCCGCGCTGTTTCTGGCCCGCACCGAGAAGGTGTAGTCACCCAGTGCCAACGACTGTGAGGGTGTGAACGCGCAGCTGAAATCATCGTCGCAGCCCGCCTGTGCTGGTGTGATGGTCTCGTCGAATACGAAAGCGCCGCTCGACTGACTGACTGTCAGTACAAACTCCCCAACGGGCTGGTTGCTCGGCCGGGCCCACGTATAGGTGGGCGTGGTGTCGGTGATGTTGCCGTTGGGTGCGAACGACTGTACCTGGGCAGGCGTCTGCGTCGCGCAGTCCACGGCGCTGTCGTCCATCATGACCGCCGCCGCTTGCGTGCCCCATTGATTGGCAGAGCGCACGTACTCCGCCGCGCCCCACATTCGCCCGGGGCAATTCCAATCGTAGGCTGCGCCGGTGTAATCCCCCCAGCGGTTACGATTGTTGCCGTCGCGGTTCACATAGGAAGCCGCTCCGTTTCGATACGTTGAAAACGCGCCGGCGCCGTCGACCTCGGGTTGCTCATAAAGCTTGTAGCCCGCCGACGCGAAGAGCCCGTTGCTGGTATCCGAGGCGCCGCGGGTAATGGACATGTACACGCCGACGGGGGTCGTGTCGCCGCCGGCTCCGAGCACGGTGACGGCGGGATAGGTGTAATACCAACCCGGCGACTGGAGGTTTTGAGACCATTCCAGATTATTTGCCGAGGTGCCCAGACGGAACGTGTACACGGCGCCGCGTGTTCCGTCGTTGTTGAGATCATTGGTGAGTGTGGCGTACAGATTGCCCTGCGAGTAGACCGCGTTCAGTACGCGCGCATCGCCGCCGTCAATGCGCGCGGTGGTGCCGGGCTGGGCCACCGCTTCACCAAGTGCATCGTACTGACCGACATCGATGACCACCGAAGAAAGCGTGCCCGCTGGCGCATCGGGGCCAACGTGACCGGTCAGTTTCATAAGAAGTGCCTCATCACCCGACCCTGACCGGGTGGCCACGAAGAACGACGTGCCGTCGTTGGTCAGATTGCGCGTGTGCGCAACGGCCGGCTGGATCGTGAAGGCGCGCGAATCGTCGGGCCATCTGACGTCGGTGAACGTGCGCGAATTCAGGGAGTCGCCATTGAATCCGTCCTCATCGAAATAACGCACCATCGAATACTGGTAGGCGTTGTTTGAGAAGTTGAACATGTTGCCGGACGCATATACGCCGAAGTCGTCCACACCAAGTCCGGAGTAATCGAGCCATGCAGAGGTCAGGAAGCCGTTGTTGACGCTGCGATAAAGCCACCAGCCCTGAGTCGGATCGGAGGTCTGCGAGAAGGCAATAAAGTAAAAGCTGGTCTGGTTGGTGAAATCGACACCAAGGATCAACATCACGTAACGACCGTGCCATGGGCTGTAGACGATCTTCGGATCGAACAGATTGCCCGTAAATCCGTCAGGGATGGCATTGGTGAACAGGGCGTTGTACGGCGTCTGCGCCGCCCCTTGAATGACGCCGTCCAGATTGTAGATCGTGTAGGCGGAGTTCACCGCCACGATCACGTGACTTGGTCCAACGGCAATCTGCGTGTCCGGTGGGATAAAGCCCGTGTTATTGAGCGTCTGGAAGTTCCGTACTCGATCGCCTGTCGCGCGCGAGGTCTCGGGCGTGGCGTCTGGCCACTCGCGGCTCTGCTGCGCACGTCGGCCACCATCTTTGCCGAGCTCGGATGTTGGCCCATCAAGATACTCGCCCTGAATATGGGCTTTGATTTGACCGGGAGTCAGAATCCCCGCCGCGCCAGCGGCGCTGGCCGCGTCCATGATGGCTCGATGTTCTGCGGCCGTCAGTTCGATGGCCTCGGCCGAGTCGGAGATACCGCCCGTCTTGATTGGCCGGTCCGGTTTCTCTTGCACAACTGTGTAAGCGTTGGCCTCGATGGCCGCTCGGTATTCGTCTGCAGTCACCCCTTGCTGCTGCAGAACGATGGGCGGTGGAAGGTCGGTCATGTCCGGAGTGAGCGTAAGCTCGGCCTGTGCCAGAGGCAGGATTGCCGCCGCTGCTGTAATGAGCAACGCGCGGACCGGCGTACGATAGTCCATTAAAGTCTCCCTGTTTTTGTTGCACCGATTTTTATTTCCCGCCTGTTAAACGGGCCAGAAGAATCGATCTGGTGCGGCCGCGCGTCGAGGGATGCTCGCGCTACGGCGATCGTTCTTGTGCTTTTCGTGACCTGATGCTCACGCCGGTAATCACGACCGGTTCCTCCGGTTGCCATCGTGGGTGCATTCGTCCGGAACTGGGCGCCCTTGACAGGCGATTCAGCAGATCCAGACCGTTGGACACCCTGCCGACAACGACCCATCTACCAGTGTAGTTCGGATTCTCGGAAAGTGTGAACACCAGCCGCGGGCTGCTCTTTGTCTTCGAGGCGGGCTGCAGCAGCACGCTGCCCCGGGCAACCGGTTCGGACGCCAGCCCCTTCTGGTACTCAAAACCCAGCGCCTGATTGATTTCGGTTCGGCTTTTGCCGATCAAAAACTCCGCGTTGCCGGTTCGGCGGAACGTGTCCACCCACTCGACCAGCTGATCCGTGTTCGCGCCGGGTCGCTTGTCCCGGGCAAATGCCTTCTGCAGTTCAAACTGGAAGGTATCCATCGCAGCGCCTGCCGAGTCGATGGTTTGCTCATCGAGGCCCAGCGCGACGGCATCCAGTTCCTTATCGATGGTCAGATCGGAATCGGCGGCGGCCGATACCCGTACTTCAAAATTGGGTCGGGTGTAGTCAAAGGTCTGGCCCGTGTAAAACCCGGAATCGACAACTTTGCCGTTGGCAGGCCGGTCGGGCTGACCGAAGCAGATCAGGTTGCGGACGGTGTTCGTGCTGTTGGGCGCCGCCTTGTCCAGAAGATCGAATGTCACGCTACCAAGCGCCGTTTCAATCTCGACCGACAGGCTCTCTGTGCCGTTTTGCAGGCAGGGTGTTTCCGCCACCGCGGCTTGTGGTTCATGGGCGGCCGAGCAGCCTCCGGCGGCCGTGCCGAGCAAGCAGATCCATGATCTACAGCGTAGTTGGAAAGAGGGCAGGTACACGCGGCGCCACCTTTCTTGCTTTTCTCCAAGCCCCACCTTAGCGCTTTTTTGCTCGCGCGGGTGCTGGTTTATTGATCGAACGCAATGCGCGGGGCAAAAAAAAGGGCCGGGCAAATGCCCGGCCCTCTCATTACTTTTCTCGCCGTTGATTAATTCGCGGGCGTGCAGGCGTTCGGCTCAACCGACGGTCCCGGCGGGCTGAAGAACCCAAGGCGCATCACGCCGAGGTCGATCACGTTGACCACGCCGTCACCGTTGAAGTCTGCGTCAGCGTCTGAGCTGAAGAAGACCTGACGGAACAGACCCAGATCCACCACGTTGACCACGCAGTCGTTGTTGAGGTCGGCGTCGCACGCATTACCGAACCCGTCACCGTTGGTGTCGCGCTGATCCGCGTTGGACACAAAGGTGCAGTTATCGGCGTCGTCCGACACGCCATCACCGTCCGAGTCCACGGCGACCGGCTCGGTCGCCGGCAGCAGGCACCATTCGTTGAGGTTGCCAAGGTCGATGCCCGCGTTGTCGCTGATGTTCAGCGTCCACGTGCCCGACAGGTCTTCACCGTCGAACGTCGACAAGGCGTTCTCCGGGATCACCGTGCCGCCGATGGCCGGGTTGCTGTCGCAAACATCTTCGACAGGCGTACCCGCCTCATCATCAAAGATGGTGTCGATGTCGTTGTTGGAGCAACCAAAGCCGGTGGCCGGTACACCCGGACGATCCATGATCACGGCGCTGCTGCCCGTGTCCTCATGTGTGAGTGTGACAATCAGATCGCCGACATAGGTGTGCGTGACGTTCAGGGAGACGTCCAGATCGGTCAGCGTGCCGCTGGCCGACAAGACACCCGTGCTGTCGAGGCCCGATGCGGTGTTGTCCGGAATGGCGTCACCCGAGGTGATGCAGATGATGTTCGCCGTTTCGAACGTGAACGTCGTGGAGGCCGCTCCCGCACCGCAAATGTTGTCGGCCGTGACGCGCCAGTAGTAGCGGGTCAGCGGAGACAGCGTGGTGGTTGCGGTATACGACGTGGTGTCGGTGGTGCCGCTTTCGACCACGTTCACGAAGTCCGGATCGGTGGCGATCTCGACGCGGTAGGTGGCGGCCTGCGCCGCGTCGTTCCACGAGAACGTCGGCGAGTTGGCCACGCCCGTGGCGTTGTTCACCGGGGCGGACAGCGCGGCGGCGTCCGGAGTCGCGGTGGCCAGAGCCAGCATCAGCTGCGCCGCGCGCGTCTTGCTGTCGGCCGATCCGCTGACCTCAATGGTGTAGTCGCCCGCAGCGGCGCCGGCGGTGTTGCTGACGGTAAAGACCGTGCTGGCACCCGGTGCGACGGGGTTAACACTGAAGCTGCCCGTGGCGCCGGCCGGAACACCGGAGGACGACATGGTGACCGGGTCGGAGAAGCCGAGGGCCTGACCGACGTCGATATCAAATACGGCATCATCCGGCGCGCACACCGATGCAATCGGGTTGGTACCGGTCACAAAGAAATCCGGCTCAAACGTATTGCGATCGAGGTATGTGTTGGGATCGTTACGTCCGCCCACTTCCCGATCGTCTGCCCACTGGATGAAGGCGCGCGACTCGGTCTGAATCTGCTGGTCGTAGTCACCGTGATAACAGGTGGCCAGATTGGGATCGAGCACAATCGGCGACGATACGTCGGAGATGCGCTCATTGGGCCCGAAGGTGGCCCCACCGTCTTCTGACGTGGCCGAGTAGTAGTCCACAAACAGATTATCGGTTTCGTCGAGGCGGCGGTCGTACCATGTAATGACGATTCGGCCCGTGGGACCGGCACTCAGTGTGGGGAAGAACTGGTCGGTCAGCGTGCTGTCGTCGTTGATGCGCACTTCGGGCAACCAGTTGTCGCCGCCGTCCATCGAGCGACGGTAGTACACGTCGATGGTGTCACCAAAGTTGGCGCCGTCCGGATCGCGTGTGTAGACGATATGCAGATCACCGTTGGGCGTCACCGCAATCTGCGGTGAGGCCAGATAGCGGAGGTTGCCGTTGAGCGCCGAGCGACCGCAGTTGGCGGTGGCGGTGGAGTCGGCCGGGTTGATCCCGCCGACCAGCGGGCTGGTCACCTGCGTGTAGGAGTCGCCGCCGTCGGTCGAGCGGGCCACTTCCATATCGACGGTGGCGCCGCCGAAGCGCACCCACGCCACATAGAACGTGCCGTCGGGGGCCACGATGGGCCACGCGCCCTGAACGCCGCCACCGGGTGCGCTGATGCGCACCTGCGACGACCAGTTCACGCCGTCATCCGAGTAGACCGAGTAGATCGACCCGTCGAGGCCGAAATCAGTCCATACCATATAAATGCGGCCGTAATTGTCGCTGCCGATGTTGTTGTCCACAGCGAGCAGTTCCTTGTCGTCCCCGCCGTTGGTGGCCTGGGCGATCAGGTTCATCGTCTGGCAGTCGTCCGTCGAACGGTAGATGCCGAGACCGCCGTTGCGAAGCGTGGCGAGGTAGAAGTTCTCGTCGGCGCGACGCCAGATCATGCTCGGGTCGCCAGAGGAGTTTGAATCGAACGCGCCGTTATCGGTAAACGTATCGCCGTTGTCGGTGGAGCGGGCAAATCCGGTGAAGCCCTGGCCCGTGGTGACACCCGATGTCGAGTCGTTAAAACCGGAGCACAGCGTCCCGGTGATGGGGCTGCGAGCAATCGACGTTTCGTTTTGGGTCCGAGAGGCACCGGTGTCGACAAGCGCGTCGTTCACGGCCACGTCCGTACCCGGGATGCGGTTGACGGACTTTTCCGAACTGTGGCGAACGGTCTCGGCGCCGCCGAGTTCGTTCTGTCGTCCGCACTTGACCAGAAGATAGTTGAGAAGGCCGTCCATGTAGGGCCGTTTCTTCGGATTGTCGAGCATCGCGCACGCGGCACTCAGCTCTTTTGCGGACATGCCGTCCGGTTCTTTGTCGTCGGCAAACACCGGACTTGCGCTGACTGCCATGGCGGCGAGACAGGCACCGGCGACGACGTTGCGTCGATTACTCGTCATAGTTTCCCTCCCCGGGAATTGTCTTTAACTAGAGACAGGCCGAACCCGATCTGGGGGTGCAGTCCGATCGCGTTGTTCTTCTGCTGCGATCGAGCGGGCCGGCGAATTTTGCATAGTGGACACCGGCCCGGCGCGAAGTCAACTGCGCGCCGGGCCGTTTTGAACTAAGTCAAATGCGGGCGCGGCGGATTAATTGGCTGGCCGCAAAATGATGTCGATGCGCCGGTTCTTTGTACGCCCTTCCGGCGTCTCATTGTTGGCGATGGGCTGGGTTTCACCGTACCCGCTGGCCGTCACCTGAGTGTCCGAAAGACCCATATTAGCGAGCATGTAGGCGCGCACCGCTTCCGCGCGTTCTGTGGACAGTGCCATGTTGCTGTCATCGCTGCCGAACGCGTCGGTGTGCCCCTCAACGACGATATCGGCGTTATCAAACTGATTGATGGCGTCCCGTACCTTGGCGAGCAGTGCGAATTTGTCCGGGCCGATCTCCGATTTGCCGCTGGCAAAAGTGAGGCCGACCAGCCGCAGTATGACGTCGTTTCCGGCCCGCAGGACGATGGCCTCGTCGCGCGTGAACTGTTTCTCGACCGCCTCGAATTTGGCACGTCGGCGCGCCTGCCGGTCCAGCTGGGCCGCCAGCGCGAGGCGTTCCTGCGATGCGCCGCCGAGGCGCTCCTCCAGCGTCGCAATTTGGCTTTCCATCTCCCGGATCTGCGATTTGCGCTCGGCGAGGTCCTGACTCTGAGCGCGGTTTTGTTCCAGTAACTCCTCCACCCGGGCGACCAGTGTGTCGGTAGCGTCCTCGTAGCCATCGTCGAAATAAACGGGAATGTCCAAAGTGGCGCCAATGCGTTTGACCGGCGTTTGCCAGTCGAGCGCCAACGCTTCGAGCGCGGCGCGATCTTTCTCGGCGTCGCGAAGCTGACCGGTCAGGTGGATGGCGAGTTTGGCCTGGTGCTTGGCGCTCTGGGCCAGACTGCGCGGCCGGTCCGTGTCGTAGCGGTTGTCGTTGAGTTCTGATTCCGCCTCGGTCAGCAGTGCGCCGGCGCTTTCAAACGTGGCCGGTGCGTAGCGGTCCGCGCGCAAATCGTCTGCTTGTTCGAGCAGCGCTTTGGTTTCGTTCAGATAGTTGGCCTTGATAGCGGTCAACTCAGCGGCGCGGTAGGCGGTTTCGGCCTTGCCGCCCAGACGCAGTGCGGATTTATTTGAGCCACTCTCGAGGCGGGTCGTGGCATCTCGAAACAGATCCTCGGCGTCGCGCCACTCTTTATTGGCCACCTCAGGGGCGGCGGCGTTCTTTGCATCGTCGCGAGCAAGTACCGCGTTGCTGAGCGTGGTGCGTGCGGTGTTCGCTGCGGCCAGCGCCGTTTGCCAGTCCTTGAGCGCCTTATCGAGTTCCGAGCGGATGCGGTCGAGGTTGCCGCCGCGTTCCAGCAGCTCTTCCGCCTTTTTGTAGTGCTCTGCACCGGCTTCATAGCTGGTAGGCGCGAGGTAAGGCGCATTGGCCTGATTGGCGGCGATCAGCGCGTCGCGCGCGTCGTCGAACAGCGAGGCCCGCAGACTGTCCTGCGCGCCCGCGCTGGCCGCCATGAACAGCGAAATCAGGATGGGGCAGAAAATACGGGAAAAGTTAAACATGTAGCAGCTCCGAAGGCGTGCGAAAGTCATGACATAATTTTAGCACTCGGCAAGCACACGCAATGAGGGATTTGCGGATGTTCACATCGTCAGAAATGCGGGCTTTGCGTCTGTCCTTCGCGAGTCCGGGCGTCACGTGGGGCCTGTCGGTGCTTGTTATCACGGCACTGTGCGGTTCGCTATGGGGGTGCGGTGGCGCGACGGCGTCGACAGCAGATCGCCCCGTTCTGTCGACCACGCCGTTTCTGATGGTTCTGGGTGTGGCACAAGACGCGGGATACCCGCAGGCCGGATGCAACCGGGCCCACTGTGAGCGCGGCTGGGCGAACCGCGATGAGGAGCGCGCGCCGGCCTCGCTTGGCGCCGTTGATCCGATCGAGCGTCAGGCTTTGCTGTTCGATGCCACACCGGCGCTGCCCCGTCAGTGGCGGCGGTTGCAGACGGCCGTCCCCGCGCCGCT
The DNA here is from genome assembly GCA_039026595.1 of Pseudomonadota bacterium. Lineage (GTDB taxonomy): Bacteria > Pseudomonadota > Gammaproteobacteria > Steroidobacterales > JBCCMA01 > JBCCMA01. Next base: position 24,981 of record JBCCMA010000001.1, on the reverse strand, counting down.
GCCTGAGCTTTCCGGCGTATTTCTGACCCATGCTCACATCGGTCATTACACCGGATTAATGTACTTCGGCCGCGAAGCGATGGGCGCGCGTGATGTGCCGGTCTATGCGATGCCGCGTATGCAGACGTTTTTGCTGAACAACGGGCCGTGGAGCCAACTGGTCGCGCTGCAGAACATCCGTTTGCGCCCTCTGGCCGCAAATCACGCTGTGCACATTGGCCGCCTTGCGGTGGTGCCGTTTGTGGTGCCGCATCGCGATGAGTTTTCCGAAACCGTGGGCTATCGCATCAGTGGGCCAAACAGGAGCGCGCTGTTTATCCCCGATATCGATAAATGGTCACGTTGGGATGTGGACCTCGCTTCGGCGGTGCGCGGGGCGGATTACGCGTTTATCGACGCGACTTTTTTTGATTCAGATGAGCTGCCCGGTCGCAACATGGCGGATATTCCGCATCCGCTTGTGGTGGAGACCATGTTCGAACTCAAGCCGCTGACGCGGGCCGAGCGGGAGCGCGTTTACTTCATTCATATGAATCACACCAACCCCTTGCTCGATCCGTCCAGCCCCCAATCAGCGTCGGTTACCGCGCGCGGGTTTCGGATTGCGCATGAAGGCTTGCGCGTGCCGCTTTAGTCCCGCCGTTACTCGTCGTCCCGGGCGGCTGGTCTTTCCGGATCAGTGGGCGAGGGCAACCGTCCTGCGCGGCGCAGCGCATCGCGCAGGACATACTCGATCTGTGCATTGACGCTGCGCAGTTCGTCGTCAGACCATTTTTTCACCGCATCCAGAATCTGCGCGTTGATGCGTAAGGCAAAGCCTTTTTTGGACATGGGTTAATACAGTGATCCGGTGTTCACGACCGGCTGAGTGGCCTTGTCGGCGCACAGCACCGTCAACAGATTACTGACCATGGCGGCACGTCGTTCGTCGTCAAGTTCAACGATGTTCTGTTCAGAGAGCTGGCTCAACGCCATCTGCACCATCCCGACCGCTCCCTCGACGATGCGTGAACGCGCCGCGATGATCGCGCTGGCCTGCTGGCGCTGGAGCATGGCGTTGGCGATTTCCGGTGCATAGGCCAGATGAGAAATACGCGCTTCGATCACGCGGACGCCCGCGTCGCTCAGGCGCTCCTGAATCTGCTGCATCAGATGTTCGGAGATATCCTGCGGGTGCGAGCGCAGCGACGGCTTGCCGGATTCCTCATCCCGATCGTAGGGGTAGCTGCCGGCCATGGCGCGGACCGCCGCTTCGGACTGGATCTGCACAAAACTCTCGTAGTCATCGACGTTGTAGACCGCTTCGGCGGAATCCACGACCTGCCACACGATCACGGCGGCGATCTCAATCGGGCTGCCTTCGAGGTCATTGACCTTGAGCTGGCCGCTTTCGAAGTTGCGCACGCGCAGCGACACTTTTTTCTTGCTGAAAAACGGGTTGTTCCAGCGCAATCCCGGCGTGGTCACCGTGCCCACGTAGCGACCGAACAGGCTCAGGACGGCCGCCTGATTTGGCTCAACCTGATACATGCCGGCGATGGTGAAGACCGACGCGCCAATCAGTGGGATGGCGAGCGCGGGTGGCACTGCGTGGGTGATCAACAGAAAGACCGCGGCGGCGATTGCGCCGATGCCGGCCAGCAGGACCGGGATACCGGCGAGCGAGGAAATGGGTTTTTCTTGCATGTCTGTTTCTCCGTTTTGCGCGAAGAAGATATCAAAATAATATCAAATAGACAATTTGACGTGCGCTTGTGTGCCTAAATATCAACCAAATGAGTCTAAATATCGCAAAATTCGTGAAAATAGCTGGAAATTGGCGACTGGGGGCGCCCGCCCGAACGGGTCAGGTCTTGCGAGACGCCTGCACCAGCACAAACGGTGCAATGGTCACGGCCCAAACCGATTTATCCTCGGCAAACCAGCGCGCGGCGTCCTTGTCGCTGACGGGGCCGAGTTCTCCGGCGGCTTGCCAGGTCTTGACCTGAGCGGTGTCATCCGCGGCCAAAGCCGCCCCGACGCGGGGTAAATTCAGCCCGTCGGCGACACGCAGCACCCGACCCTGGGCGAAAAACCGGGCCAGATCGGCCCAGCGAATCGAGGCGGTTTCTTCAATCAGCTTGAAATAGGTGTCGTCCGGACTCACTACGGTCTTTAATGTGCGGGAACCAGAACGGAGTGTAACGCGCCTGTGACTAACGACCCGGACTCTCCGCGCGTGGAGGTTCTGCTTAAATCGGATCGGACCGGGGCGCACGCTGCGCGCACCGGCGTTGTCAGCGGTGGCGATCGGGGTCGCTGGCTGGCCGCGGTGTTGCTGGGTTTCCTGTATCTGGTGATGCTGGCCGTGTTCAGCGAGTCTTTTGAGGCTCGTGCCGAGTTTGTCGACGCCGCTGGACGCACTCTTCTGGAAGACCGGCCGGTGTTCTGGCCGCTCATTCTGTTCGCGCTTGTGGGGCGCTTGCTGTGCGCGATCGTCGCCTGGTATCCGTCATGGTCCGATCCCACTTACGGGTTGCTCGCCGTGCCGGACTCCCCGCCACTTCGGCGCCGCCGCCGGGTGTTCCGCGTGCTGTACGCCAGCGGGCTCGCGATGGCGCTGGTCACGCTGATCAATAACCTCGCCATACAGGATGTCATGGGGGTCCTGTCGGCTATCGGCTTTGCGTTTCTGTTTCTGGTCGGGATATCGCTGGTCTTCCGTTTCGCGCTGGCGTCATTCCTGTCGCGCCTGAGCGTGCGGGCGCGTCGCCGATAGCGCTGCGCGGGCGCTTCCAGTAGGTTGCGCGCATGGCCGATAGCGCGAACACCGAAAACGCCGAATTCCGGCGCACGCTTCTCGACGGCGCGCGTGAACTGGGCGTGGCGCTTGACGATCGAGCCGTGCAGCGGCTGCTGTGTTATCTCAACGTGCTATTGCGCTGGAACCGGGCGTTCAATCTGACGGCCATTCGCCAGCCCTCGCGAATTATCACCGAGCACTTGCTGGATGCGATCAGTATCGCGGGGCACGTGCACGGCGAGCGCATTATCGATGTGGGCACTGGGGCCGGGCTGCCCGGGCTGATTTTGGCCGCGCTCGCGCCGGAGCGACCCACAGTATTGCTCGACGCGAACGGCAAGAAAATCCGCTTCCTGCGCGAGGCGGTGCGTACGCTTGATCTCGCCCGCGTGACCGTCCACCACGGACGATCCGAGGACTATCGCCCGGACACGGCCTTTGATACCGTCGTATGTCGGGCGTTTGCCCCCTTGCCTCGACTGATTGACGTTGCCGCTCACCTTCGATCTGACAACGGAATCCTGCTCGCCCAGAAGGGCTTGTATCCTGAGGACGAGGTGGCCGCGCTAGATGATCGATGGCGTGTGGAGCATGCCGCGGTCCACGTACCCGGTCTGGCCAAGACCCGGCACGTCCTGACACTACGGCCCGGGCCCACGCCATGACAAAAATCATCGCAATCGCTAACCAGAAAGGCGGCGTCGGCAAAACCACCACCTGCGTCAATCTGGCGGCGTCGCTGGCGGCCACGCGTCGGCGTGTCCTGATGATCGACCTCGATCCACAGGGTAACGCCACAATGGGCTGCGGTATCGACAAGCACAGCGTGGCGGCCACGGCCGGCGCGGTGATGCTTGGTGAGGCCAAAATTGACGACGCGATTGTGCGGGCCGAGGAGGCCGGCTTCGCCGTGATTCCCGGTAACGATGAGCTGACCGCCGCAGAGGTCACGCTGATCAATGAGTTCGGCCGCGAGACCCGTCTGAGCCGCGCACTTGAGTCGGTTGCGGATCAGTACGATTACGTTTTGATTGACTGCCCACCTTCCTTGAACATGCTGACAGTCAATGCGTTGACGGCGGCCAGTTCGGTGCTGATTCCCATGCAGTGCGAGTACTACGCGCTGGAGGGGTTGTCGGCGCTATTAAATACGATTGAACAGATTCGCTCGGCGGTGAACGCCGATCTTCAGATCGAAGGGATCCTGCGCACCATGTTTGACCCGCGCAACAATCTGGCCAATGACGTTTCCAACCAGCTGATCATGCATTTTGAAGACAAGGTGTATAACACCGTCATCCCGCGCAACGTTCGGCTGGCGGAAGCGCCGAGTTTCGGTTTGCCCGTGTTGCTGCACGACAAGAATTCCCGTGGTGCACTGGCGTATCTGGCGCTCGCGGGCGAAGTGAACCGTCGTCAGGGCTTTCCTGTCCGCGCCACGGCTTGACCCAGGTAAATTCGGGACCTCATCACCATGGCAAAACGAAAAAGTCTCGGACGTGGTCTGGATGCGCTACTTGGGCCCGGTAGTGCCAGCGCGGCCACCCCGCCCAAATCCGGCGGCGCCGACGCCGTCCGCCAGCTGCCCATAGACAAACTTCAGCGCGGTGCCATGCAGCCGCGCTACGACATGCGCACGGAAGAACTCGAGGATCTCGCCGAGTCTATCCGGCGTCAGGGAATCGTACAGCCGATCGTCGCGCGTCCGTTGAGTCAGGGTGGTTTTGAGATTGTCGCCGGCGAGCGCCGCTGGCGCGCGGCACAGCTTGCCGAGCTTGAGAGTGTGCCGGTGATCGTGCGTGAGTTATCCGATGCGGACGCAGCCGCCATCGCGATTATCGAGAACATTCAGCGCGCGGACCTGAACCCTGTGGAAGAGGCGCGCGGATTGTGGCGCCTTAAAGAAGAGCACGCGATGACGCACCAGGATGTGGCTGACGCGGTGGGGCGGTCCCGGGCGGCAGTCAGCAATTTGCTGCGGCTGCTCGATCTCGAGGAGTCGGTGAAGCGATTGCTGGACGAGCGTAAGCTGGAGATGGGCCACGCCCGCGCGTTGCTCGCGTTGTCGGGTGGTGAGCAGGTCGCCGCCGCCAATGAAGTGGTGGCCAAAGGCCTGTCGGTCCGGGCCACCGAAGCGCTGGTCAAGCAGCGCGGCGGCGCCACGAAAAAAACGGCGCGCGCGCCCAGCAAAGATCCGGACGTGCAGCGCCTCGAATCGTCGCTGTCCGAGAAGCTCGGCGCGTCCGTGACACTTGTGCAGGGCCGGGGTGGCAAAGGCAAACTGACGATCCGATATAACAGCCTCGACGAACTCGACGGCATTCTGGACCACATCAAGTAGGCCGTCATGGGCCGCTGGCGCCCACCGCCCCCTCGTTCTTCCCCTTACATCACGCCCGCGGGTTTCGAAGCTCTCGAAGCCGAGCAGGGTGCGCTATGGACGCGCCGTCGGGATGTGGTTAAGGCGCTATCGGCGGCCGCGGCCGAGGGCGATCGGTCCGAAAACGCCGAGTACATTTACCGCAAGAAAGAGCTGGCGGGGATCGATCGCCGAATTCGTTATTTGCAAAAGCGCCTTCCCAATCTGAAGGTGGTCCGGACCGCTCCGACCGTGGACAAGGTGTTTTTCGGAGCCTGGGTCGAGTTGATTCGGGACGATGATGCGTCGCTGATTTACCGGATCGTCGGGGCAGATGAGACCGATGCGAAAAAGGGCTTTATCAGTGTTGATTCGCCGATGGCCCGAGCGCTGCTCGGCAAGTCCACTGGCGAGGAGTTCACCCTGACGCTCGATGGTGCATCGCGCACTTACGACATCGAGTGCATCCGTTACGAGGCGGAGTAGTCTGACGTTGGCGGCATGCTAAGGTCGGTGAGGTACCCGGACGGGGACCGACACTATATCGGGCGCAACGGAAAGCGCCTTGGCACCACAGGGACGGTATGGGCATTTCACTGGCAACGCGGAAAAAAGTGACAACACTCACGGCGCAATATCGGCTGATGGCGCACTACAACCGCTGGATGAATGAGCGGATGTACGCCGCGTGCGCGGCCTTGTCGGACGACGAATTGCGCGAGGATATGGGAGCCTACTTTGGCTCGATCCTCGGCACACTGAACCACATGCTGGTGGGCGACCTGCTGTGGTTGCAACGTTTCGCAAATCACCCAAAGCGCTACGCGGCGATCGCTGACCACGCGGACGCAGCACCAATCACTCAGCTTGATGTGCGTCTGCACAACGATTTCAGTGTGCTGTCACGGGCGCGAAGCGATTTGGATCAGGTGATCATGGCGCTGTGCCGCGAGTTCGAGGAATCGGATTTCTCCCATCCGATCAGCTACCTCGATACCAGTGGTGACCCGCAGTCACGCTGCTTTGGGCCTCTGGTTCAGCACTTCTTTAATCACCAGACGCACCACCGGGGCCAGATGAGCACGCTCTTATATCAACGCGGGGTCGATATCGGCGTGACCGATCTGCTCGCGTTGATCCCCACGCTCTGAATCCGTTTTCATTACGCCGGCGGTGAGTCCGCAGCGCCGTCTGCCCAGAACATCGGCTGACGAATCAAGGCGTCCGGAATAAGAAGCGGATTGCGCGGCAGGGTGCTCTGGACGCGCGTGCACCATGCAAGCACCGTCTCATTTGCCAGAAAAGGTGATGCGCCTCGCAGGCCAAAAAGGTGCGCGAAAATAATGATGGGATAGGCAGACAGATCGGCCAGGGACGGACGGGTGCGGCCGCCCAGAAAGGGACCGCCGTTTAGGTGGTCGATGAACTCGCGGCAAAGCCGGCCGCGCAGTGTGTGCAGATCCTCCGAGCGATCCATGGCGTTGACCATGCGCACAATGAACGGCGCGCGCTTGACAAAAAACGGCCACAGCAGGCGGGCCGCAAAAGGGATGGGTGTGGCGTTATGCACCGCGGTAGCGAGTCGCCAGCCGTTGCGAATGGAATCCCACGGTCGCTCCCATTCCACCGCCGCGCGGAAGCGAGCCGCGATCAGGTGGTCGCTGACCCAGTTGTCGATCGCCAGAATGCGCTTGGAGTCCGCGTCGTTGTCGCCGAGGATCGGACGCTCGGGGAACACGTCGTCGAGCCAGATACCAAGTGGCGTCGAGTCCTTGCGCCATTTGTCGTCGATGGACAGAACGGGGACCTGCCGCTGATCGGTAAACCGGATCTGCTGCGGTGAGATCGGATTGACGGCGACAAACTCGAACGGGAGCCGTTTGTACTTGAGATAGCACCCCACCTTCATGACGTAGGGACTAGTGGGATAGCCGTAAAGCGTGACGGACGGCATCCCGCTTACGATGTGATCTGATCCAGGTGGTCGCGCAACGCGTCGCGAAATGATCTCACCGCTCGATTGAGCCGTGCCAGCTTGTCCTCAGACATGCCTGAACCTGTGTGCAGTGCTTTCTGAAGCCGGCCGGTATCCGACTGCGATCGGCGTCCCTTGGCCGTGAGCGACACGATGACCCGACGCTCGTTGTCCGGGTCCCGCTTGCGTTTCACAAACCCGCCTGCCTCGAGCCTTTTCAGCAACGGGGTCATGGTGGACGGTTCTAGATCGAGTGCACCCGCCATCTCGCCGATGGTGCGCCGGTCCGCCGCCCACAGGAGACTCAGGGCGAGATACTGCGTGTACGTCACCCCGAGGTGGTCAAGAACGGGCTTGTACGTGCGTTGTAGCGCAAGGTGGGCGCTGTAGATGCTGAAGCACAGGTGTGTGTCCAGAGGCGAGGTCCGTTTTCCCATGGGCGAAATATATCAGCATCGTTTATCGCGACAAATTTCGATTGACATTGTGCCGGTCGCGGCATAAATGTTATCGCAATAATAAATATTGCGGAATACACAGGAGCTCTGAAATGGCGGTGAATGACTGTATGCCTATGCGAGCCGCGCGATGCGCGCTTTATCGCGTCGGTCGTCACACGAGGGTAGAGCCTTGAACATCGTAAAGGCCCCGGAACTTCAGATCAGCAAGTGGCTGAACACGGACAGCCCGTTACCGCTTGAGACTTTGCGAGGGCGCGTCGTGGCGATCGAGGCGTTTCAGATGCTTTTTCCGGGCTGTGTCAGTCACGGCTTGCCCAGGCTCAGCGCATCCGTGAGACCTTCGAGAAGTCTGATGTAGAAGTGATCGGGCTGCACAGTGTGTTCGAGCATCACGCTGCCCAGGCGCCGGTCTCTCTGGCGACAGACTCGGCAGATCCCGTTGCGCTCGCAGATGGTCAGCCGACCCACGATGGCGCGTATTGCGATGATTCGGGGTGTCCGCTGCCCGCGTCCTGATCCAATGGCCGTTCCGATCACCTTGAGTCACTCGTCGGTATACTTGCGCATTGTCTGTGTGGGTTCCCCTGAGTCGTGACCGCCACCGTTCTGATCGATGTTGAACGCCTTCGCTCGCCGGCCAATGGACTTGGTCAGGTGGCACGCCATCTCGGTTCAGCGCTGCTCGACTGTCATTCCGAACTCTGGAGACCCGTTTTCCTGATGCCACCCGGTGGTGAGCATCGGCTCGGCGAGTCGGTGGACCACATTTCAGCCGACTGGCGGCGACGACATTTTCCGAGCCTTGGCAGGCGCTTCGATCTCTGGCATGTGACGCATCAGGACGCGGCGTTCCTGCCCCCGCGCGACACACCATGCCTCCTGACGATTCATGACCTGAACTTTCTGACCGAGAAAACGCTGACTAAGGCCCGTCGACGTTTGGCGCGCGTGCAAAGACTGGTAGATCGCGCGGCTCGTATCACAACAATTTCGGCCTTTACGCGCGAGGTGGTGCTGGAGCACCTCCGCATTGGCGCGCGCCCCGTGGACGTTGTACCGAATGCGCCGTGCCTCGCGACAGGCCTTACGCCGGAGCGCCCCAATGGTGCGCCCGAAGGTCCCTACGTTCTGGCGCTCGGAGTGGTCCGGCCCAAGAAAAACCTGCATGTCCTGCCCGCGTTTTTGAGTGAGGTGCCGGGCACTGGGTTATGTGTGGCTGGCAATACAGACTCCACGTATGTCGATCGTGTGCGCAGCGAAGCCCAAAAATACGGTGTATCCGATCGGGTGCACGTGCTCGGGGAGGTCAGCGAGTCGGAGAAGCAATGGTTGCTGCAGCAGTGCGAGGCTCTGGTGTTCCCGTCGCGGCTCGAAGGTTTCGGGCTTCCCGTCATCGAGGCGATGAGTCACGGCAAGCCGGTTTTTTGCTCACGCTGCGCCAGCCTGCCTGAAATTGGCGGCGACGCAGCGTTTTACTGGGAGACGTTTGATCCCGCGTCGATGGCGCGTGTGTTCAACGAGGCAATGGCGCGGTTTGCGACAGACGATGCTCTGGCCGAACGATGCCGTTCGCGCGCGGCCGAGTTTAGCTGGCCGGCAGCCGCTCGAGCCTATGGCGCGATCTACACCTCGATGTTGTCAGAGGTGGCGGCCACCTGATCGAGACGCTTTGATCGGGCGAGCATGTCGGACAGGAATCGATGGCCTAGCTGGCCGGCGCTTTTCTCGACACTCCGCTGGAGCGCTGCAAGGTCACCCTGCTCCACAGCGCAGGCCAGTCGTTCCACCACGTCGGCGTATTGGCGGATGACGGCGGCGCCATACTGATTGTGCGACTGGATTTGGCCAAGCAGCTCAAGGTCCATGTGGAGAACGCGGCCCATCGTGGCGAGGGACGCCCGGGAGTTGGGTGATGAGAAGGGCTCGAGCGCATCTGCGTCCGGAACGGTTTGCGTGATCACCTCAGCCAGCACCAGCTTGGTGAAATGCTCAAGATTCTGGTGCAGCGCCATCTGCCGGTCGTGGGCGTCGCTGTCCGCGTACGTGACCTGCGCGCCGTGCTTGTAGAAGATGTTTTCGAACTCCGCACTGCGGCGCCCCGCGCGGTCGGTGCGTGTGAAGATGACGTTCTGGCCTTTCAGGCCGGCGGCGGCCGGACCGAAGACGGTGTGCATACCCAGCACCTCCACGCCTTCAGGCGCGTGCTCAAGCATCGCCTTGACGGCGTCGCGCTTGATCGAAGTGTTGTCCACGAGGACCTGACCGGACGCCATGAGCGGTGCCACCTTTTCTATAACGGCGCGTGTGTGCTGGATGGGAACGTTCACCACCACAGCGTTCGCATGGGCGATACACTCGTCGTAGGTCAGATCGGTATCGCGCCCTGAGACCAGCACGTCGTAGCCGGCGCTCGAAAAGAACTCGTGCAGCCAGCGACCCATTGCGCCGGTGCCACCGATGATGCCAATAGTGCGAATGCACGGTGTGACGAATGCGCGTCTGGGGTAACTGCCCAGTACGGCCACATCGACACGATCACCGGTCAAGCGCGACGTGAGTTCCGCCACGCAGGCGTGAACCTCGTCGTCATCCATGTGCCCTTCGATATCGACAAAAAAACGCAAGCCGCCGCGCCCGTTTGGTCGCGAGTGCATGGCGGAGAGATTGATCTGATGTCGACCGCTGACAATGGTCAGTGCGTCGAGCAGAACGCCTGTTCGGTCGGCCGGCGGGCTCAGTACGATTGTGGTCACGTCGCGGCCCGACGGTACGCGCGTGCCATCGGCGCGCCTCGAGATCAACGCAAAGCGCGTGGTGTTATCAGAGGCATCGCCGATGTCGCGATCCAAAATGGGGACACTGTAGCGGGTCATGGCATTCGGATTACCTACCACCGCGACGTGCTCATCGCGTGACTGGGCCAGATCGCTGACCGCGCGGCTGCTGCTTGGCAGCGATTCGCGCAGCGCATTTGGAAAGTGCCGCGACAGATAGTCCGTGCATTGGGCCAGCGTCGTGGCGTGCGAGCGGATGGTCTGGATCTCGTGCCGTTGGCCGAGCGCCCCTACTGCGTGACGAACCCGCTGCACCTGAATGTCGCAAATCAGGATCTCGTCGCGCAGAGCGAAGAGCGCGTCCAGCGTTTCGCCGACCGGTCCGGCCTTGATGTTGTCCAGAGGCACGAAGGCGCGCTCGGCCTGTCCGTCGATCAGCGCGGTGAGTGTGCCCGCTATGGACGCGCACGGCAGCAGCGTGGCGTCAGGCCGGAACGCGCGAGCGGCCTCCTCGCTGAAGCTGCCCTCCGGGCCGAGATAGGTGACTCGCATGCTTGGCCGTCCGTTGCGTTGTGTGCGAGCGCAAGTGTAGCGCCGCCGGCGGGGTCAGCGGTAACCGGCTGCCTGCAGCTCGAACAAATCGGCATAGCGGCCGCCGGAAGCCATCAGGCTATCGTGATTGCCACGTTCGATGATCCGGCCGTCTTCCATGACCAGAATGTGCTCGGCGGCTCGGACGGTGGAAAATCGATGGGAGATCAGGATCACCATCCGGTCTTTTGCGCTGGCTCGGACATGATCGAACACCTGGGCCTCGGCGGCAGCGTCCATCGCTGCTGTCGGTTCATCGAGCACAAGAATATCGGCGTCGTCGCGCATGAAGGCGCGGGACAGCGCAATTTTCTGCCATTGCCCTCCAGACAGCTCCTGTCCCTGAGCAAACCAGCGCCCCAGCCGGGTGCTGTATTGCTTTGGCAGGTTTTCAATGAACGGGGCGGCCATGCCGGCCGCCGCCGCGCCGCGCCAGCGCTCAGCATCATCAAAGTGCGTCTCGTTGCCCGCGCCGATGTTCTCGCCCACGGTGAACTGGTAGCGCCCGAAATCCTGAAAAATCACGCCGACGCGCTTGAGCAATGTGGCATGGTCCCAGTCCGGCAGCGGTCGTCCGTCCAGGAGAATTCGGCCCTCCGTCGGCTCGTAGAGCCGCGTAAGGAGTTTGATCAACGTGGTCTTACCGGATCCGTTCTCGCCGACCAGCGCGAGCGACTCGCCGGGCTTGAGGTGCAGCGTGATGTCGTGCAAAGCCCGTGATGAGGCGCCGGGGTACACAAACGAGACGGCCTCAAAACGAATACCGTCCCCTTCGTTCAGGCCGGTGGTCGCCTTGCCGCCGCCCACCGCGACGGTCTGCTCAAGAAATTCGTAGAGCGTCGACAGGTAAAGATTGTCCTCATACATGCCGCTGACCGACGACAAAATGGCGGTCACGGCGGATTGGCCCTGTCGGAAGAGGATCAGATACATCGTCATTTCGCCCAACGTGATCCCGCTCCGCACGGTGGCAAGAACAATCCACGCATAGGCACCGTAGAACGCGGCTGTGGCGATCAGGCCAAGACCAAAGCCCCATCCGTCGCGCCGTAACGTCAGCGCTCGGTCCTCTTTGTACAGCCGCGCGAAGATGCCCCGATAGCGCTCAAGCAGCCGCGGCCCGAGGTTGAACAGTTTGACTTCCTTGGCGCTGTCCTCGCGCGCGAGCACGGTTTCGAGATAAATCTGCATGCGCGATTCGGGGGAGCGCCAGCGGAAAAGGCGGAAGGCATCGCCGGAAAAACGCGCCTCGGCGATAAAGGCCGGCAGGCCGGCCAGCGCCAGAATCAGAACGGCCCAAGGCGAGAACTGCAGAAGCAGAACGCCGTAGCTCAGTAGCGACAGGCCGTTTTGAGCCAGACCAAACGTCCGGTTTACAAGACTTAAGGGCCGACTCGAGGCCTCGCGTCTGGCCCGTGTCAGCTTGTCGTAGAAGTCCGCATCTTCAAATTGTTCAAGGCGCAGCGTCAGTGCTTTCTCGAGAATCAGAATATTGACGCGATGACCAAGCTGTGCCCGCAATAACGACTGACACGCCGACAGCCCGCGCTGTGCGCCCGCAACGGTTGCGACCAGCAATCCCTCCAAAGCCACAAACCGCAGCACGCGCTGAGCGTTGTGCGAGGGCTCGTTCATCGCGGCGACCACTCCGTCCACGATCAACTGACCAACGTAGGCGATCGCGGCAGGCAGTACGCCGGCGACGATGGTCAACGCACCGAGCAAAAGCGTCAGCGTCCGGTTGGTGTCCCAGACAAGCTCGATGGCGCGGCGGGAGTAGCGGAAAACACCGGTAAAGCGACGTACGACACCGTCGGATTCGTTCGGCGCTGCGGAGCGTGGGGATGTGGGCATGCGCGAAGTGTACGCGCAGTTGCGCTGGTGTGTGGTGGCGCTCAGATGAACTACACTTCAGCGCCATGTCCCATGCCGCTCCCACAGGATTACGCGAACGCACAGCCGCCTTGTGGCAACACATCCGGCTGTTGTTCGGGGTGTTGGGGCTGGTGCGCTTTCAGTTGATCCTGCTGTTGATCGGTCTGGTCCTGGTGTTGTTCGTGGGGCAGGCTCGGGATCTTCTGATTTATTACGGGCTGAAGTGCAGCACCGATTTCGGCGGTGACGTCATTTTGTTCATCGCCACCGCCATGGGCGCCGCATTGTCCACGTGGTACTCCGCACGCGTAATGTTCCGTTTCCGGTTTGTGCGAGAGGGCGAGCGGCTTGCGTCGGAGCCACGCATCGCGCCGTCGGATCAGTCCGTATTGCCGTGGCTGAAACACCATCTGCCGCGCTGGCTGGGCGCATCTGTGTTTCTGATTCTGATCCTCGGTCTGGCGACGCTCTGGGACGAGGCGCGTTTCCAGCCCGTCGCGCTTCTGGTCTGGCTCAGCGGGGCGCTCGCGGTGTTCGTGATTTTCGTCAATGTACGCCGCCGCGTGTTTCGCCTGCCAAGCTATCGCGAACAAAAAACCCACAACAACCTGACCGACTTCGCGGATTTGCCGGCAAGTACACGACGCTGGTACTGGTTCCTTCTGCTGACCAATGCCGTGGTGATGGTGGCAGCCGTGCGCGCGCCGCTCGCAATGGCCAGCCTGATTGGACCGGGAGGTGTTTTGATGCTCGGGGCCGGGCTGGCCGTTGTTGTGGGCTCGACACTGGTTTATCTGTCTAACTGGTTCCGGTTTCCCGTGGTCTGGGTGGCGCTGATCAGTATTGCGCTGTTCAGTCTGACCAATGAAAACCACGCAATTCGACTGTGCCCGGAGATGACATCAACGGACGCCCCGGAGGTTTGTGAGGCAGTTGTTGATACTCGCCCAGAGGTCGCAGACGCTTTGGACGACTGGGTGGCGTACCGCGCGCCGCGTGTGACGGGCGACAGACTGCCGGTGTTCATCGTGGCGACCGAGGGAGGCGGCATTCGTGCGGCCTATTGGACGGCGGCCGTTCTGGGGGCGCTGCACGATCAGAGCGAAACGCCGCTGGCGTTCGACGAACTGGTGCTCGCACTCTCCGGCGTCTCAGGCGGCAGTCTGGGGGCGAGCGTGTTCGCTGCGACCACGGCGGATCGCAATGATGCGGCGCGCGCGGTGGCAAGCGCGACGCTGGAGCGGGATTTTCTGGGCCCGGCGCTGGTGACGTTGCTGTTCCCGGATTTGCTGCAGCGGTTCTTGCCCGTGCCGGTGTTCGATGACCGTGCCATGACCCTCGAGCGCAGCTTCGAGACAAATTGGCGTTGGGCAGCCGGGACGGACCGATTCGCGCAACCGCTCATGACGCTTTACACCGGACCCGCACCGACCGTGCCGTGGTTGTTACTGAACTCCACGTTGGTTGAGACCGGCGAGCGAATGGTCTACGCGCCGGTCCGTCTGGGCGCCAGCAGTGGGGCGCTCGACGGCGTGGCGATAATGGGCGATGCCGTTCCCTTATCGACCGCCGCGCACAATAGTGCGCGCTTTCCTTACGTGAGCCCGGCCGGTGTGGTTCGACGGAGCGATAACCGGCCTGACGATCAACGCGAACACTGGACACGTATTGTCGACGGTGGCTATGTCGACAATGCGGGCGCCACATCGGCGCTTGAACTGCTGCATCTCGTGCGGCGTGAGCGTGCCGCACTCCACCGCCGCCACGGCGTGTGGCTTGAGCCGTTTGTTATTCAGATCACAAACGCCGAAGCCAACGCCATTCAGCGGTGCAATCCGTCCGAAACCGCACCGAGCGCGCTGTCTGAGCCTGCGACCTGCCATCGCCGCCGTTTTCTGCCGGAAACCCTGTCGCCGCTGATCAGTACGCTGAAAACCCGCATCGGTAACACCGAGGCGGCCATCGAGCGTCTGGCTGTGGCAGCGGGCGATGATCGTTACGTACGCGTACCGTTACGGGACAATGGCGTCGCCCATCCGCTTGGGTGGATGCTCGCCAGTCCGTCGCGTCAGGACATGCAGCGTCAAATTGACGGCTACGGTGCGGTAAATGTGGCGCAACGGCCGCAGCGCGATGTCCGTGGTGAACTGGAGCGGGTACTATCCTTTTCCAAAATGCAGTTCGCTGGGGGAGAACGCGAATGATGCGCATGATTTTTGTGGCGTTGGTCAGTGTTCTTGTGACCTCACACGCCGTGGCACAGAACAGCCCTGACAAGACGGCGCTGGTCGGCGGTCGACTGATCGATGGATTGCTGGGTGCGCCGATCAACAACAGCGTCATCCTGATTGCCGATGGTGTAATCGAAAAGGTGGGTACAGTGGATACCCTCGCGGTGCCGAACGGATACCGCGTGATCTCCACGGATGGCATGAGCGTGCTGCCCGGTCTCTGGGACATGCACGTACACCTGATGATCAATGGCCACTCGGATTACGGTCACTGGCACAAGGCGTATCTGGAACGCTTTGCGGACGAGATCATGCCCGCGTCGGCTGAGCAGTTGCTGCTGGCGGGGGTCACCACTGCGCGCGATCTGGGTGCACCGCTCGATGCGTCACTCAGCGTGCGACAGCGTGTGAACGACGGCGAGATTCCCGGGCCGCGACTGTTCATCAGCGGGCCTTTTATCCAGCATAAACCGTACCCCGGCAGTGAAGCCTATCGATGGGGCATTGAGGGCGTGCGCGACGCCCGCGCGAAGGTCCGCACGCTGGCCGAGGCGGGGGTCGATGTCATCAAGCTTGTGGATCAGGATGAGATGACCCGCGACGAGGCGCGGGCCGTTGTCGATGAAGCGCACAAACACGGGTTGCCCGTCGTGGGCCATTCACACCGACCGGACGAAATCCGGCTGGGTCTGGAAATTGGCATCGATAATTTTGAGCACACGGGCCTGGCCGCTGCGCCTCGCTATCCCTCAGACATTGTCGAGGCGCTGCATGAGCGCACCGCGACCGGCCGCGTGCGTGGTGGTCCGTTGTACTGGACGCCAACCGTGGAAGGCTTATGGCAGTACGACTCGGTGATCGACAATCCCGAGCACCTCGACAGCACCTGCTGGCACCGTGGACTGAAAGACGACACGATCGCCGATATTCGCGAAAGCATCGTAAACCCGAAAGGGCTGCTGTATTTTGATCTCACGCCCAAGCGCAAACCCACGCTGGTGAACAAGGTGCGGCAGCTGCGCGATGCTGGCGTCGTCCTGCTGATCGGCACCGACAGCGGTATCCCGATGAAATTCCATTGCCAGAGCACGTGGAACGAACTCGATGTCTGGGTCAATGTCATCGGCATCCCGCCCATGGAGACCATTCGCGCGGCCACGTACTGGCCGGCCAAGATGATGAAAGTGAGCGACCGCTGGGGCACGGTCGCGCCCGGAATGTACGCCGACATCATTGCCGTGCACGGCGATGTCCTCCGTCATATCAACCTGTTGCAACGCGTGGATTTCGTGATGAAAGGCGGTCGCGTGTACAAGCAGGACGGAAAGCCGACCTACTGACGTGAGTCATCGCCACCACGTTCCTGTTCTGTCCGCGATACTGATCGCGTTGGGCTTTGTGCTGTTCTGGTACAAGGCCGGCGCTGTGGGATTGCCGTTGACCGCCAACGTTGAGTCGGACATCTGGACCGTTGAAACGCGTGTCAGCTTTGTGGGTGACGATCAGCCGGTCAAGGTGAATTTGCGTATCCCGAATAATCCAGCGGGTTTTGGCGTGCTGGATGAGAGTTTTGTGTCGCGTGGATTCGGATTGGCGACCAGCGATGTCAACGAAAATCGCGAAGCACAGTGGTCGCGGCGGCGCGCGAGCGGGTCCCACGCGCTCTATTACCGCGTGTCGGTCTATCGGGACAGCGCGGTGATTGGCAATGACAGCGCCCCGCAGGAGCCACCGACCGTGCCGCTGCTGGTGGAGCCTCAGCTCACCGCAATGGGGGATATTATCCGCAGCGTGCGCGAGCGTTCGGCAGATGTGGCCACCATGACCGAGCAACTCTTGCAGCGGCTGAATCGTCCGGATGTGGACGACAACGTACGCTTGTTCGTGGACGACAACGCGTCGGCGCTGGATATCGCGCGGGCCGCACAGACGTTGCTCGCGGGCGCCCAGATCACCTCGCGCATCGCGCAGGGCTTTGAACTCCGACAAGACCCGCATTTTGCGGTCATGCGTCCGTGGCTTGAGGTGTACAACGGCGCGCGCTGGCTGCACTTCAATCCGGACGACGGGCAACGTTTCGAGGCCGACAACCGGCTGACCTGGTACTACGGCACGAGCCCTCTGCTTCTGGTCGATGGACGACGCATCACCAATATCGACACCGAGATTTTTGTCCGCCGCGATGTGGTGGATGCGCTTGCGATCGCCGAGCAGCGCGCCTCGACCATGGGCTCGCACGCCATCGAGTTCAGCCTCTTCTCGCTGCCGATCCGCACCCAGGCGGTGTACAGCGTGCTGTTGATGATTCCCCTCGGCGCGCTTGTGATGGCGGTGATGCGCAACGTCGTTGGTATCCCGACGTTCGGGACGTTTACGCCGATTCTTGTGGCACTGGCGTTTCGCGAGACCCAGCTGGTTTACGGCATTCTTCTTTTCTCATTCGTAGTGGGTCTGGGTCTGACAGCGCGATTTTACCTTGAGAAACTGCGCTTGCTGCTCGTCCCGCGCTTGGCGGCGGTGCTGACTGTGGTTGTCTTACTCATGCTGTCGATCAGCATTGTGGGGCACGCCCTCGATCTTGAGACCGGACTGTCGATTGCGCTATTCCCGATGGTGATCCTCACCATGGTGATCGAGCGTATGTCGATTGTCTGGGACGAGCGCGGACCGGCGGCGGCCATGACGGAGGGTGCGGGGTCGTTGCTCGTGGCCACGGTGGCGTATCTGGTGATGAGCATCGATCAGCTTGAGCATCTTGTGTTCGTGTTTCCCGAGCTGTTGCTCGTGGTGCTGGGCTTGTGTCTGCTGCTCGGGCGCTACACCGGGTTCCGGTTGACCGAGTTGGTGCGCTTTGCCGAGCTGGCGCCGGGCGGGTCGAAGCGGTCGTGAAGATCGTGTCGCCACGGCGGCTGCATACCGCCGGTGTCGTTGGCATTAACGCGCGTAACGCTGAGTACGTCATGCGCTATAACCAGCGCAAGTTGTATCCGCTGGTGGACGACAAGCTGCAAACCAAGCGGCTGGCCGAGCGCGCGGGCATGGCCGTGCCGGACCTCTACGGCGTGGTGCGCACCCAGCGCGATGTGCAGCGGCTCCACGAGACGTTGCGTGATCTCGACGGTTTCGTGATGAAGCCGGCGCGCGGTTCGGGCGGCGACGGTATCGTGGTCATCAAGGATGTATCGCCGAAGGGATTGCGTCGGCACGACGGCCGAATCATGACGTTCAGCGAAGCGCGCTACCACGCCTCCACGACGCTCAGTGGGCAGTATTCGCTGGCCGGCATTCCCGACCAGATGATGATTGAGTACCGCGTGCGCTTTGATCCGTTGTTTGAACGCGTTGCATACCAAGGGATCCCGGATATTCGCATCATTGTGTTCCAGGGGTTTCCGGTGATGTCGATGGTCCGCCTGCCCACGCGTCAATCCGACGGTAAGGCGAATCTGCATCAGGGCGCGATTGGCGTGGGGATCGACATTGCATCGGGCGTCACGCGCAGCGGCTCGTGGGGCAACGATGTGGTGAGCGAGCACCCCGATACCGGCTTTCCGATCGCCGGATTGACCATCCCGGGATGGCAGGACATTCTCCGCCTCGCCGCGCGCTGTCACGACATCACCGGACTCGGCTACCTCGGCGTCGACATTGTTCTGGACAAGGATCGTGGGCCGCTCATCCTTGAGTTGAACGCCAGACCGGGACTGAATATCCAGATCGCCAATGCGTGCGGATTAGGGACGCGCCTTGCGCGGATCGAGGCGCTTGGCGGTGATCAAGCGACGGTGGAAGATCGGCTTGCCTGGTCAAAGGACGTTTTCGCAACGGACATAAAACCAACCTGACCGTCTGCAAAAGGTGACACGGTGCGGGACGTCAGCGGGTGCGTCATACTGCGCCGACTGAGAAGATCTGGTCATCGTTCTGGTTCTGAAAGAGCAGCGGCGCTAACCCTGCACGGCACGCGTACCCGAGCAGTCCCGGCGCCGCGCTCTTTCAGCTTTCGTCACATCCCCAATTGCGCACGGGTCGATGCGGTACACTGTGTCTCGACCGCGGCCGCGCGGTTTTCTGGGGAGACATAATGAATAAGAAACTGAATCGCCGTGCGCTCTGGCCCACGGCCGTGGCCTTGACGGTCACACTTTTGACCGGTTTTCCGGCTCTGGCCAAGGACGTGCAGTTCACCGCTGCCAGCGACATACCCATCGTACGTTTTTCCCGCGAGCACGCCATGATGCGTGGCGTCTCCGATGCGCCGTTGGTTGCCGTATTCGGAGATGGCCGCGTGGTGGTGGAGCGTCCGGTGTACATGAAGCGCCCGGGACGCCATGAATTCGCGCTTAATAGCGCCGAACTGTCGATGTTGCTTACGGCGCTGGCGCCCGTGATCGATCTGGACGTTGACGCGCTACGTCGCGAACGCGATGAACTGGCGCGCTCAAGCGGTCAGTACTACATGACTCTGGATGAGACCGTGACGCACATTGAGCTCAACTTTGAGCAGTTTGTGCGCGACAACGGCCGTGCCACCAAAGTCGCACGTACGCAGTCGATGGCGGACGTACAGATTCACGCCGAAACCTATCCGACGGTGCGCGGGCTGGTCTCGCTTGCCGGTGCCGAAGCGGCCTTGATGGGTCTGTTCGAGCGGCCGCTGGCCAAAGACACGGAGGGCGCGCGCGATGAGTAATTTACGCTATCGATTGAGCGTCACCGGAGGCGTCGCCTTGCTTGCCTCCAGTGTGGCAAACACCGCTCTCGCGGGCGCCTACGTGGGCTCGGACCAGCTGGGTCCCGATGCCATAGTTCACCCCAGTGGATACACCGGAGCGGGCGGCACGCTCGAAGTGAACGTCTGTATCAGCCCGGACACGGCGGACCTGGAGGATCTTCTGATTCCCGTGCAAAACGTGGTAGCGACGGTCAATGCGATGACGCCGACGACCGGCAATCTGATCAGTGGCGGGGCCAACGACATCCCGAGCAACGCGGTCGATGCTGAATCGGCGCTGCTGCACGAGGTGGGTCACTGCATCGGTCTTGCGCATCCGAATCTGGCCAGCGAATCGGGCTTGACCGGCGCCGCGCGCGATTACACAAAAACCACGCGTGGTGGCGACGGCAGCTTCGATCTGAACGACGGCGCCGACAACGTGATCGGCTCATCAGACGATCTGCGCGGCGACGACGTCAATTTGCACTGGTTCCGTCTTTCCAACAACAACCCGTTCACGATCGACGATCCGGTCGACTCCACAACCTATTCGCGTGATCTGAACTTGTTGCCCGGTAACGATGAGTACGCGGCGAACGCCGCGCGGGCGGTGGCGAACTTGCTCGGCCTGCCGCCCACCGAAACGGTGATGCAGCAGGGTCAATCTTTCGATGAGGCGCAGCGCACGCTCGGCCACGACGATGTGGCCACATTGCGCTACGGCGAAAGCGGTCTTGACGAGGTGGCCGGAACGGCTGACGACTACACGATCAAGCTGGTCTACGTGGGTGTGACCAATGACGACTGCAACGTTCAGATTGTCGTCAACAACCAGACCGGTTTCGCGTCGTGCGGATTCGGATTGAGCTCAGTGGGCAACAACGGTCATTTCCGAATCACCTCCGGCACGGTTCGATTAAACGATGGCACCAACTGGTATTACAACCAGACGCCGTCGTTCGACCCGCCCAACGAAGCGCCGAGCATCGTCGATATCGACAATCAGATTGTGGATGAGAACGCCCAGCTCGCCATTCCCATTTTGGCGACCGACCCCAACGCGGGCGATGCCCTTGAGTTCGTTGAAGACGGTCTGCCGGCGTTCTGCGGACTCAATGACAACGGTGATGGCACGGGCAGCGTGGACTGTGCGCCGCTCGATGGGGACGCGGGCAATTACCCCGTTCTCATTGCGGTGCAGGACGACGGTGACCCACCATTGTTCGATCAAACCTCGTTCACGCTCGTGGTCAACGAGGTGGCGGACAGTGACGGCGACGGCGTGGCAGATGATCAGGATAACTGCACGGATGTGCCGAACGCGGCGCAGCGCGATACCAATGGCGACGGTTACGGCAACCTGTGCGATGCCGACCTCAACAATGACTGCGTGACCAACATCCTTGATCTAGGTTTGTTCCGTACGGTGTTTTTCACCACCGACGGCGACGCCGACTTCAATGGTGACGGCACGGTCAACTTCGTCGATCTGGGTATCTTGCGAACACTGTTCTTCCAGGCGCCCGGGCCGAGCGGCGTGACGTCGGTCTGCGACGTTCGGTGATGAATGAGACGGCCCCGGCCGGTGCGGCGGGGCCGACGCTCAGCTGTCGGCGTCGGGTTTGGCTTCGGGCAGCGCCGGTGCCGGTGAGGCGCCGGTGGCCAGCGTGAGTCCGTTACGGAACGCGACCGCCGCACCTTCCGTCTCTCCCATCTTCTCGAGCAATTCACCATAGAGGTGATAGCTCTCGACGCGCGGCAGCAACGCGATGCTGGATTCGAGATAGCTGCGCGCCTTGCCCCAGAGCTCATTGCGCATGGCAAGCCGGGCGGCGGTCAGCAACAGCGGCGCGTCGTTCCCGTGATTCTTTAACCAGCCTTCGGCCACGCTGAGTTGCTTACCGGGGTCGGGTCCCTCGAGGCGTCCGTAGTCAATGACCAGCTCGGGCGTCCACGTGTCCTTGAGTGCCTTGCGGAGCGTTTTTTCGGCGGCCGCACTCTGGCTGGCATCGGTCAGCGCGCTGACATAGGCGTGCAGGATGTCCGGTGTTTTCTGCAGCGGCGCGGGCGTGCCCGTCCACGCGGCGGTGAGCGCTTCCTGATCGCCGCTACGGCCGGCCTCGCGCAATCTTGCCCCGTACGTGCGGCGTTTGAGTGCATCGAGTTCGGCCGCTGGCATGGCTTTTTTACGCGTGAGCTGAGGCAGCAGGTCATGAAGCGCTGCCCAGTCTTCGAGGCGTTCGTAAATAGCGGCGAGCAGGACAAGGCCCTTGCGATGTCCGGGCGCCCCTTCATTGAGCTGGCGCAACGTTGCCAGCGCCATCTCGTATTGCTCGTGATCAATCTGCAGCTCGGCTTGCGTGAGCAAAACCGCGTTGCCGGCGTCCTTACTCTGCTCGTAGGCCAGTTTCAGCCAGTTGTCCCGGCGTTCGTGCGCGCCTTGCTCTTGCGCTGCGCGCGCCGCGTTCAGGTAGTTGAGTAGCGGCATGTCGCTCGATTTGGCCCCCTGCGACAACAGCTTTTCGGATTTGGCCCAGTTGCCCTCGGCCATTTCGATCAGCGCTTCGTTCATTTTGCGCTTGGCCCGGTCGACCCGCTGCTTGCCCACCGCTTCCCCGAATTGAAATGGCGCGCGCCAGAGACGGATGAGAATGCGGACAATCAGATAGGCGCTGAGAAGCAGCAACACCGCGCCGAACAAGCTGGTCTCAAACCGCGTGCCGCGATAGTTGACCAGCACGTAGCCGGTTTCATCCATCATGAAATGCGCGCCCACGGCGGCGAGCACGAGTGCCAGCAGTACCGCGATGCTCAACCGCATCAGGACGCGCTGCTCTTGTCGACCAGAATGCGCAGCATACGGAGGCTCTCTGAAATGTCCGGCACCTCCGGATCAATTTCCAGCGCTTCGATGTCAGCGAGACGCTCCAGCATGTTGCGCACGCCCGGACGGGTGGTGTCGAAATATTGCTCGAGCCACTCGCGTGCGGTCTTGATCGACCCCTGATAGTTGGCCTGATCCTGCTTGATCAGCGCGAGTCTGGCGATGGTCAGGTTCAATTCCAGATTGCGATAGATAAAGAAGGCATCCTCGGGGGCCACAACCGATACGCCCACGCCGTTGGACGGGGAGACGCGCACAATGCCAGACATCGTGTTGAGCACCTTATCTGCTGCGCGCTTCCAGCCAGACGGCGCCTCGGTTTCGTTCTGATCCGGTGCCTCGTAATTACCTGGAATCTCGTCAACCCGTAGCGGCAGTTCGCGAACGCGTTCGCTCATGCCCAACAGCGCGATGGCTGTGCCCTCAATATCGGGCTGGGGAACGGACTCCACCGCCAGAATTTCTTCGGTGATCTGCGATCGGATGGGGATCAGGCCAGGATCACCCAATGCGCCGATGCGTTCGTCGGCCGCGCGCAGTGCCGACAGAGCACTCGGCACGTCACCGGCGAGTTGCAGCCGGCTGTTGGCGGTTTGCAGAAAGTACTCGGCTTCGGCGCGGACCCATGTATTTCGCACGGTATCGGAGACACCCTGCAGCGACGCCAGATCGGATTCCATTTCGGTGAGACGATCGGTCACGGTGTCGATGGCGCGCTTTTGTCCACTGACGCGTCGGTCCAGTGCCGACTGCGCGGTGGCCACGTCGGTCACTTCGCCCGCGAGTGTATCGACGCGCTGGTTAGTTGGGTCGAGATTGATTCGGCCCACCCGGCGGTCCACATCGCTGCGAAGGGTTTCGGCCGTGTCGTCCACGTCCTGGCGGACCTTGTCCAGATCGCCGCGAAGATCCTGAGCGATGGCGTCCAGCGCTTCCCGCGGATCGTCTGCCGAGCTGGCCAGTCGTTGCGCAGACAGGTAGGTGTAGCCTGCCGCGCCAGCTGCACCCAGCGCAATGAGTATGGCTACCACACCGAGCAGACGCCCGCCGCGCGGTGCGGCCGGAGGCGTCGCAGGCGGTGGTGGTGCCAAAAGGGGTTCATCGCTCGGCGGCGCTGGCGTCTCGTGATCCTGTTCGTCGAACGACTCGTCGGGAGCGTTCGCAGTGTCCTGATCGGTGTCAGTCGTCTCTTTTGTGTCGGTGGCCATGGTCTCGGTCTCCGGCAATGTGGCGACACGTTCAGCTCGCCAGCGCACAAGGGCGTCGGTGAGTGCCGCATCATCGGGTGCGGTCGCCAAAACAGGGGTTTGAGTGTACCCGAGCGACTGCGCTTTTTTTAGCACGCGTTCGCTTGCCGTCAGCAGAGTGACATCAGTTAACAAAGCGGCGTTCTGTTTGTTCGCCAGATTGTGAACATTTGCGAGCGTTTCCACACTCGTGACGGTGATTATGTCTATGCCGTTTGCGATGGCCTGGTTCAGAGCGTGCGCCGCGCTCGGCGGTACCGCTCGCCGGTAGACCTCGGCGTAGTGCACCTCGGCGCCGCGCGCGCGAAGCGTGTCGCCCAGAAGTGCTCGCCCACCCTCACCGCGTACAATCACAACGCGTTGTTCATCCAGAGACGCTAACGCGTCGTGGGCCAGCAATGCTTCGCTTGTAAAGCCGTCTTCGGGTGTGATGTCGCAGGTCCAGCCGGCATCAGAGAGCGCCTTGGCGGTGGAAGGACCAACGGCCGCCACCTTCTGGGCGGCATCGTCGCGCGCCGGCAAACGCGGCAGACCGTAACGCACCGCGTTGCGGCTGATAAAGATCAACAGGTCGGGTTTGGGTGTTCCGGTTAGTGCGTCGATGGACGCGGCGGACAAGTCCACCGGTTTGATCTCGATGGCGGGCACGGCGGTGACCGAGAATCCTTGCTGCGTTAGGGCATCGACCAGTGCTTCGCATTGCCCTGCGGGTCGCGTAACCAGAACACGGTGGGCGCCCGACATGTACAGTCGTCAGCTCAGTTCGAGCAACTCGCGTGCGCCGCGCTCGATCAGCGCCTGCGCCACGTGTTCGCCGAGGACGTCGGCATCGGGTCCGTGCAGGGTTTCTTCCAGCAGCTGCGTGCCGTCTGGCGCGGCGACGCGGGCGGTCAAATGCACCTCATCGCCATCGAGCGTTGCGAGTGCGGCGACCGGAGAGGTGCAACTCGCGCCGAGCGCTGAGCAGAACGCACGTTCGGCGCGCAGCGCCGTGTCGCATAAAGGGTCGTTCAATACGGCGAGTCGTGCGGTCACCTCAGGCGCTTCGCTCAGGCACTCGATGCCGACGGCGCCCTGCGCGGCGG